>CBIMZH010000044.1:0-10256 GCA_966248255.1 uncultured Cellvibrio sp. | reverse complement strand
ATCTGTGCTTGCCACCAGTTCAATTGGGGCTTGCAGTTTATCGAGGTAGGCTTTGAGTTGGCCTTTGATGGCAGCATCTAACATGGGGTTCTCCGTAAGATTTGAATCTCCCCCAACCCCTCTTTGTTAAAGAGGGGCGTATCAGTTCCTCCCTTTGGTAAAGGGAGGCAAGGAGGGATTTAGTTCTATTACCTAAAAACGTTTCCGAGGCAGCCAGCGCTAGGCAAAAGCAAATGAGAAGGCGGAACTTATTGAAATAAGTGAGCAGTTCGAATTTGCTTTTAACGCCGCGATGGCAACGCAGGTAGTTTTTTTAGATCTTGCCAACCAGGTCCAGAGAAGGAGCCAGAGTTGCTTCGCCTTCTTTCCACTTGGCAGGGCAAACTTCACCTGGGTGAGCAGCAACATACTGAGCGGCTTTTACTTTGCGCAGCAGTTCAGAAGCGTCGCGGCCGATACCGCCAGCGTTGATTTCAATGATCTGGATTTTGCCCTGTGGGTCGATAACGAAGGTGCCGCGATCAGCCAGGCCAGCTTCTTCAATCATCACACCAAAGTTGCGAGTGATGGTGCCAGTTGGGTCGCCGATCATTGGGTATTGGATTTTGCCAATGGTTTCGGAGCTGTCGTGCCAGGCTTTGTGGGTGAAGTGGGTATCGGTAGACACTGAGTAGATCTCTACGCCCATTTTTTGGAACTCAGCGTAGTTGTCAGCCAGGTCGCCCAGCTCGGTGGGGCACACAAAGGTGAAGTCAGCTGGGTAGAAGAACACCACAGACCACTTACCTTTAAGGTCAGACTCGGTCAGGTGAACAAATTTGCCCTGATGGTAAGCCTGGGCGCTGAAAGGTTTGATTTCGGAATTAATGGTGGTCATTGCTAGCTCCTAATGTTTGCTTTGAATTGATTGCTTGATTCAATCGACGAGCACAGATTAGGGATTCGACCGCCAGTGAGCTAATTGAATGTCTCCATATGCTTAATATTAAAAATCTATTAACAAATTAAAATAGAGAAGTTATGGCTATTTAAAAGCGTCTTCTGGCCAATATTAAAGAACCAGATTCAGCCCAAGCGTCGAGAAATGTAAAAACGGTTGCGGTGGTAATGGCTGCCACCTAGGCTATAAACTCGGTCGCCAACTAATTTTCTATTAAAAACAATAACCTAGATAATCAACCCACAGACTGGATCACTCATGCTCGTATCGATTTCACGACTTTCGCGGGGCCAGCGCTGGGCTCTGGGCGCAGTCATTGCCCTGGTGGCACTGTTAATTTGGTTTTTTGGCCTGCGTCAGCAACAGCCAGAACTGCCGCCGCCACCTAACCCCTGGTCTGGCCCAGCCCCGGTACAGGCAGTAAAAGCCGCCAAGGCGGACTTGAATGTACATATCAATGCCATTGGCAGCGTGGCGCCACTCAACACTGTGACTGTGCGCAGCCGCGTCAGCGGTGAGCTGGTGCATATCGCCTTTGCAGAAGGCCAACATGTAAAGGCAGGTGATCTGCTCGCCGAGATAGACCCGGCCAGCTACAAAGTGCGCCTGGCTCAGGCCGAGGGCACACTGCAGCAAACCCGCGCGCAGCTGAAAAATGCCGAGGATGACCTGCTGCTCTACCAGCGCTTGATTGCGCAAAAATCCATCGCCAAGCAGCAGTACGACAAACAGGAATCGCTGGTAGAACAGCTGCGCGGCACCCTTAAAAATCACCAGGCACTGGTCGATGACGCCCGTCTGCAGCTCTCCTACACCCGCATTACCGCACCGATTAGCGGTCGCCTCGGCCTGCGCCGGGTGGACCTGGGCAACCTGGTCAACAGCGGCGACAGCAATGGCCTGGTCACCATTACCCAAACCCAGCCCATGGCGGTGATGTTTAGCATCCCCGAAAACCAACTGGTGGCGGTGCGCCGCGCCTACGCCCAGGCGCAAACCGCCAAGACCCCACTGAGCGTAGAGGCCTGGGATCGCAACGAAGAGCAGCAGTTGGCCCAGGGCCAGCTGAGCACCCTGGATAACCAGATAGATACAGCAACTGGCACATTGCGCCTCAAGGCCAGTTTCGCCAATAAGGACGACAGCCTCTTCCCCAACCAGTTTGTTAACGTGCGCCTGCAGCTGGCCACCATTAAAGACGCCATTAGCATTCCCGCTGATGCCGTGCAGTTTGGCGCCAAAGGCACCTATGTCTACGGTGTGGAAGATGGTCGGGCGAAAATCCGGGTATTAAAACTGGGCGCGCGCGAGGGCGATCTGATCGAGGTGAAATCCGGCCTGCAGGAAGGCGATCTGGTGGTCCTGGAAGGTGTAGATCACCTCTGGGAAGGCAAAAAAGTCCTGCTGATGGATGAGATTAGCGCCGGCGATGCCCGGGATCAGTGGAATAAGCAGCACAAAAAAAACCGCAACAAGGATCAAACTACGGACACAGCTAACAAACAAGCTAAGCCCGAGCGCAAATAATCCGGCTGCACTAATTCCTAGGCCTAATCGGCCAGGCTGAGCGCGAGATATCTAATTAGAGACCTAAGTTGCTAGAAACCTAGGTTGTTAGAGACCTAAAGCGATACGCCCAGCTAAATTTGGACCAAGCAATGAGTATTTCCCGCCCTTTTATCCTGCGCCCTGTGGCCACCTCGCTGGTGATGCTGGCGCTGCTGCTCAGCGGCCTGCTGGCGTTTCGTCTGCTGCCGGTCGCGGCCCTGCCGCAGGTGGACTACCCGATTATCCAGGTGTTTACCTTTAACCCGGGCGCCAGCCCCGACATTATGGGCCGCACGGTTACCGCGCCCCTGGAGCGCAGCCTGGGCCAGATTCCCGGGTTAAAGCAGTTGTCCTCCACCAGTTCTACCGGCGCCTCCATCATCACCCTGCAATTCTCCCTGGAGGTGGATTTAGGTGTGGCCGAGCAGGAGGTGCAGGCCGCGCTCAACAGCGCCAGCAATCTGCTGCCCAACGACCTGCCGACACCGCCCATCTATCGCAAGGTCAACCCGGCGGATGCGCCCATAGTCACCCTTGCAATCACCTCCGCCAGCCTGCCACTGCCCGAAGTCTACGACCTGGTTAACACGCGTATGGCGCAAAAGCTGGCGCAGTTACCGGGCGTGGGCATGGTGACTCTGGCCGGCGGCCAGCGCCCAGCGATTCGCATCAAGGTAAACCCCAAAGCCCTGGCCGCCACCCAGATGAGCTTGGAGCAGCTGCGCAACAGCATCACCGCCGCCAACACCAACCAACCCAAGGGCAGTTTTGACGGCAGCAACCGCTCCACCATGCTTGATGCCAACGACCAGATGCGCTCGCTGCAGGAGTATCGCCAGCTGCTGGTCAGCTGGCGCGATGGCGCGCCCCTGCGCCTCGGCGATATAGCTACAGTGGAAAACGGCGCCGAGGATCGTTTCCTCGCCGCCTGGGCCGATAGGCAACCGGCAGTGCTGGTCAATATCCAGCGCCAGCCGGGCGCCAATGTGATTGAGGTGGTGGATAACATTCGCGCCCTGCTGCCCAAGCTGCGCGGGACTATGCCGGAATCTGTGGCTATAGCGGTAATCACCGACCGCACCCACAGCATTCGCGCCTCTATTCGCGATGTGCAACAGGAGCTGCTGTTTGCCATAGCCCTGGTGGTGGCGGTAACGCTGATTTTCCTGCGCTCGGTGCCAGCCACCATTATCCCCAGCCTGGCGGTGCCGCTGTCGCTGGTGGGCACCTTTGCCGCCATGTACTTTCTCGATTTCTCGATCAACAACCTCACCCTGATGGCACTGACCATAGCCACCGGCTTTGTGGTGGATGACGCCATAGTCATGCTGGAAAACATTGCCCGCCACCGCGAAGCGGGCGAGTCGCCGCTCAATGCCGCACTTAAGGGCGCGGGCGAAATCGGTTTTACCCTGGTGTCACTCACCATTTCGCTGATTGCGGTACTTATCCCGCTGCTGTTTATGGGCGACCTGGTGGGCAGGCTATTTCAGGAATTCGCCATCACCCTGGCGGTGGCCATAGGTATATCGCTGCTGGTCTCGCTCACCCTCACCCCCATGATGTGCGCGCGCATGCTTAAAGACGCTCCGCTGCACAGCGAGGCGGCGCCGGATTTTATGGCGCGGATCATTGTGCGCTATGGCCGTGGGCTGGACTGGGTACTGCAGCACCAAAGGGCGGCCATGCTGGTGATGCTCAGCACCCTGGCGCTGACCGCCGGCCTCTACCTGGCAGTACCCAAGGGCTTTTTCCCGGTGCAGGACAGCGGTGTGCTGCAAGCGGTGACCGAAGCGCCGCAGGACATCTCCTTTAGCGCCATGAGCGAGCGCCAGCAGCAGCTGGCAGAGCTGCTACTGCAGGACCCGGATGTGGAGAGCCTGTCGTCCTTTATCGGCGTGGATGGCAGCAATATCACCCTCAACTCCGGCCGTCTGCTGATTAATTTAAAAAGCCACGGCCTGCGCGACAGCCATGCGCTGGAGGTGATTGACCGGTTGCGCGCCCTAACCCGCCAGGTGCCGGGTATTACCGCCTGGTTCCAGCCAGTGCAGGAGCTGAGTATTGAAGACCGCGTCAGCCGCACCCAATACCAGTTCAGCCTGACCAGCCCGGATGCCCAATTATTGGATTTATGGGTGCCGCAGCTACTGGAGCAGCTGCGCCAGCAGCCAGCGCTGGCCGATGTCGCCGCCGACCTGCAAAGCCGCGGCCTGCAAGCCTATGTGGATATAGACCGCGACGCCGCCGCGCGCCTGGGGGTCAAGGTCAGCGATATCGCCGGCGCCTTGCAGAGCGCCTATGGCCAGCGCCAAATAGCCACCCTGTTTACCCAGGCCAACCAATACCGGGTGGTACTGGAGGTGGACCCGGACTACGCCCAGGGCATAGCGGCCCTGGGCCAAACCTATGTTGCCAGCAATTCCGGCAAGCCGGTGCTGCTGAGCAACCTCGCGCGCATCAGCCAGCGCCCGGCGCCGCTGCTGATCAACCACCAGAGCCAGTTTCCCTCCACCACCTTCTCCTTCAACCTGGCTGCGGGTGTCTCTCTGGGTGAAGCCATAGCGGCGGTGGACAAAGTCGCCGCGCAAATGGCTATGCCCGAGGCCCTGGAGCTGCGCTTCCAGGGTGCCGCCGAGGCCTTCCGCGCCTCGCTGAGCAACACCCTCTGGCTGATACTGGCGGCGGTGATAACCATGTACATAGTGCTGGGTATTCTCTACGAGAGCTTTATTCACCCCATCACCATTCTCTCCACCCTGCCCTCAGCCACAGTGGGCGCGCTGTTAGCGCTGCTGCTTACCGATCAGCCGCTGGATTTGATTGCGGTAATCGGCGTAGTGCTGCTGATCGGCCTGGTGAAAAAGAACGGCATCATGATGGTCGACTTTGCCCTGGAGGCGCAGCGCAACCAGGGGCTAAGCCCGCGCGAGGCGATTCACCGCGCCGCGCTTATGCGCTTCCGGCCCATTTTAATGACCACCCTCGCCGCCCTGGTGGGCGCCTTGCCGCTGATGTTTGCCGGCGGCTCGGGCGCCGAGCTGCGCCAGCCGCTGGGCCTGGTGATGGTGGGCGGGCTGCTGGTCAGCCAGGTGCTCACCCTGTTTACCACGCCGGTGGTCTATCTGTTTTTTGATCGCTGGGTGAAGCCGGCCGAAATCGAAACGAGCGAAGAGGAGGCGCTGGCGTAGGTTGGGGTGAGCCTACGTGAAATCATTTTATGAATATCGCCGAACCCTTTATCAAACGCCCGGTGGCCGCCTGTCTGGTGGCGCTGGGCATAGTGCTGCTGGGGCTGCTGGCCTGGCGCCTGCTGCCGGTGGCCCCCCTGCCCCAGGTGGACTTCCCCGCCGTGCAGATCTACGCCCGCTTGCCCGGCGCCAGTCCCGAGAGCATGGCGGCCAATGTGGCCACACCGCTGGAGCGCGCCCTGGGCAGTATTCCCGGGGTGACCGCAATCAATTCCAACTCCTCCCAGGGCTCCTGCTTTATCTGGGTGGAATTCACCCTTGACCGCGACCTGAATTCCGCCGCGCGCGATGTGCAGGCGGCACTGAATACCGCCCGCGGCCAGCTGCCCGCTGGTATGCCGGGCAACCCCAGCTTTCGCAAAATCAGCCCCTCCCAGGCGCCGATCATGGCGCTGGCGCTCAGCTCGGCCAACCTGGCGCCCAGCCAGCTCTATGACGCCGCCGCTACTATTTTGGCGCAGCGCTTGGCGCAGATTAGCGGTGTGGGCGCTGTGGGTCTGGACGGCGCCTCGCTGCCGGCGGTGCGGGTGCAGCTCAACCCCAATGCCCTGGTCAGCTACGGTATCGCCCTGGACGAGGTGCGCAATGCCATTAGCAACGCCAACCAAACTCGCCCGCTTGGGGTGATAGAGACAGATGACCGCCACTGGCAGGTGAGTACCAACAATACCCTGCGCAGCGCCGAAGACTTTAACCAGCTGATAGTGCGCTACGCCAAGCTGGATGATAATCAGGGCGCCCCCGTGCGCCTGCAGGATGTCGCCACAGTTAGCGATTCGGTGGAGGACCGCTATACCGATGGTTTCCACAACCAGAACTCGGCAGTCACCCTTACCATCAGCCGCCAGAGCGGCGCCAATATTGTTGCCACCATAGACGCCATCAACGCCCAGCTGCCCGCCTTGCGCGCGCTTATGCCCGCCGACACCCAGCTGAAAGTGGTGATGGACCGCTCCCCGGCGATACGCGCCACCCTCGCCGAAGCCCAGGTGACCCTGCTGTTGGCGGTGCTGCTGGTGGTAACCGTGGTCTGGGCCTTTCTCGGCAGCGCGCGCAGTGCGCTTATCCCCAGCCTGGCAATTCCGGTGGCGATTATTGGCGCCTTTGCGGTGATGTATCTCTACGGCTTTTCGCTGAATAACCTGTCGCTGATGGCGCTGATAATCGCCGCCGGGCTGGTGGTGGACGATGCCATAGTGGTACTGGAAAACATCAAGCGCCATATAGAGCGCGGCCTGCCGCCCATGCAGGCGGCGCTTAAGGGCGCGCGCGAAGTGGGCTTTACCCTGCTGGCGATGAATATCACCCTGGTGGTGATTTTCGTTTCCATACTCATCATGGGCGGAGTGGTGGAAAAGCTGTTCCGCGAATTCTCCATCACCCTGGCGGCGGCTATGCTGATTTCGCTGCTAGTATCCCTTAGCCTCACCCCGGCACTCTGCGGCCAGCTGCTCAAGCCCGAAGCCGCCAAGCAACAGCGCCCCGGCTTTTTTGACGATATCCGCCGCGGTTACAGCCTGGCCCTGGCCTGGGCGCTGCGCCACAGCCGCCTGGTGGTGCTGATATTGCTGAGTGTGATTGGGCTGAATACCTATCTCTATATCGCCATTCCCAAAACCATGCTGCCCGATCAGGACACGGGCCAGATGACCGGCTGGATTCGCGGCGATGATGGCTTCTCGTTCAAAGTAATGCAGCCCAAGGTAGAGCAACTGCGTCAGTTTTTGCTCGCGGACCCGGCAGTTGAAGATGTGTTTGGCGCCAGCGGTGGCGGCAATGGGGTGAGCAATGCCTGGATGCGTATCAGCCTCAAACCCAAGGCCGAGCGCGGGGTTTCGGTGGATGAGGTAGTGGACAGGTTAATGCGCGCTATGCCCAAGATTCCCGGCGCCAGGATGAGAGTTGGGTCCGATCAGGATATTCGCCTAAGCTCGCCGTTTAGTCGCAATGCGCAGGAGCTGATGCTGCTCTCTGACAGCCTGCCACTGCTGCACACCTGGGCCGCTAAAATCACCCGAGAGATGGAGCAGATGCCCGAGCTTACCGCCATCGACGGAGTGCGCGACGAGGGCACGCTGCAGGTGTCGCTGCATATCGACCGCGAGGCGGCGCAGCGCCTGGGCGTGGATATGGCCATGGTCGCCAGCCTGCTCAACAACTCCTTCTCCCAGCGCCAGGTGGCCACCCTCTACGACCAGATGAACCAGTACCGGGTAGTGATGGAACTGGAACCAGGCTATACCGCCAGCCCCGAGGTGCTTAACCAGCTGCAGGTGATCACCCGCAGCGGCACCCGCGTGCCCCTGGCCGCCTTCTCCCGTTTTGACTATGGCCTGGCCGAGGACCGGGTAAGGCGCAGTAACCAGTTTGTGTCCGAGAGCCTGGGCTATGACGTCGCCGAGGGCTTTACCAAAGAGCAGGCGCGCCTGGCGCTAGAGACCAAAGTCAGTGAAATGATGCTGCCCAAAGAGGTGTTTATGGCGCCCGCCGGCAGCACCCGTCCCGGCTGGGGGCCAAGCACCCCCGGCCTGGCCCAGGATCCGGCGGTACTTATCGCCTGCGTGCTGCTCGCGGTCTATTTGATTTTGGGCATTCTCTACGAGAGCTTCATTCACCCGCTGACCATTCTCTCCACCCTGCCCTCGGCGGGTATAGGCGCGCTGCTGGCGCTGCGTTTAAGCGATACCCCGTTTAGCCTTATCGCCATGCTCGGGCTGTTTTTGCTGATTGGCATAGTGATGAAAAACGCCATTTTGATGATCGACTTTGCCCTGGAGCTGGAGCGCAAAGAGGGGCTCTCCTCGCGCGATTCCATCTACCAGGCAGCACTGCTGCGCCTGCGCCCAATTATGATGACCAACCTCGCCGGCCTGCTCGGCGCTGTGCCATTGCTGCTCGGCTTTCACGAGGGCGCAGAGCTGCGCAGCCCGCTGGGCATCACCATTATTGGCGGCCTGGCGGTCAGCCAATTGCTCACCCTGTTTACTACGCCAGTGGTCTACCTCTATATGGAAAAGCTGCGCAACTGGCGCGCGGCAAAAAGTCAGGGTTCACCCTTAATGAGTTAAACCAAAAGCCTGGTAAACCAAACATTTTCAACCGCCCATAAAAAAACACAGCACTTGGCTGTGTTTTTTTATGGCAAACGCTAACCGCTTATTTGCGCCAGATACCTGTGTACACATTGCCGCAGTACCACCAGCCGTGGCGATAGTAGCCCGCGTTGGCCAGGTCGTTGGATTTTTGGTTGAAGCTGCTCAGCGACATACCAAAGTAGGCGTACCAGGCGCCGCTGGCAGGAATCCAGGTGGTGTTATAGATCTGACCGCTGTTGCTGCAGGGGAAGGTGTCCATCATCACACCTGAATCGGCAAAGTGGTTAAACCAGGCTTGCATGCGCTCATCGGGAATATTGTTGACTGTCCAGTAACCCACCGAGTGAGGTGCCCACACCATAACTTCACCTGAGGGCAGCGAGTTGCCTTTGAGCAGAGTCCAGGTGGCATTTACCGAGGCAGTCTGGTTGGTATAGGGCGTGGTTTGGCCGTGATCAAATTTCATTTTCACTGCTTCATTCGCCGAGGTTTGTACATGCACATGCAAGTGCGGGCCAGTTGAATTACCTACGTTGCCCACCAAGCCCAATACCTGGCCCTTGGTGATGCGCGCGCCACCAGTTACCCAGCCATCGGTGTTAAGTACATAGCCAGGGTGAGCGGTGGAGTTGTAGGTGGCATTGTTGGGGCAGAGGCTGGAGGGAATTGAGCCAGGCTGCGCGTGAGCATAGAGCGCATAGTTGCCGTTATCGAGCAGCACATACAAATAGTTACCCGCGTAAGCAATATAACCATCGGTCAGTTTGGCCAGCTTGCTACCGGCGGCATTTTCCGGTGAGTTGCGCCAGCAGTTAACCACAGTACCGCTATCCATAGCGCGGATTTTTGCACCGTAAACTATGTAGTTGGAGTTGACTGTGCTGTCGGCGCCATCGGTTTTAAGTTGCGACCATTTGCCGCTGCCAGTGTGACGGCGAGCCACTATATCCAGAGCTTCGGCTTGGGCGCCTCCGGACCAATGGGTGTTAGTGGTATAGCGATAGTTGAGGTTGATATCGTCAGCGCGCAGCGGAAAATCCATAGCGAAGCTGGCGATAGAGCTGAGTGAAGTGGCGGCGAGAATGAAAGCGCGATAAACAGACTTGAAAGTTTGCATGATAAATTTCCCTTAATTCAGCGGGGTAAATTCCGCTGGTGTTGAGTTTCCTTTCGGTGATCTAGAGCAGCGACTGGTACTAACAGCTGTGACTGAGACGTTAGCCGCACCAGTGCATTTGCTCATGTGGCCATATTAGGGGGGAAATTTGTCAGCAATTTGCCGCGCGGCTATGTATTTGTGTCTTGCGCCGGGAGATTTGTGTCAAGTGTGTCAGCGGCTGGCGCCAGCCACCATTAACTGGCTTCTGGCACAAACACATAGCCCACCGAGCGCAGGGTTTTGATACAGCTGGGCTTGTCCGG
>CBIMZH010000043.1:0-10599 GCA_966248255.1 uncultured Cellvibrio sp. | reverse complement strand
AGGCGACAGCCACCAGTGACAAGAGTTTGTCTATGGCTTGATCCGGGCTAATGCCTCGGGCTTCGGCATCGAAACTTAAAATCAAACGGTGGCGCAGTACATCGTGGACTACCGCCTGAACATCATCGGGGCTGACAAAATCGCGGCCGGCCAGCCAGGCGTGGGCGCGGGCGCAGCGGTCCAGGGCGATAGTGGCGCGTGGGCTGGCGCCGTATTCAATCAGCTGCGCCAGTTCAGCGCCGTAAACTTTGGGGCGGCGGGTGGCATTGATAATCTGCACTATGTACTCCTCCACCGCATCGGCCATGTGAATGGCGAGTATGTCGTTGCGCGCGGCAAACAGTGTGGCCTGGCTGATTACAGGGGGGGCGCTTGCGCTAACGGCGGCAGCTTCGCTGCGCGCCAGTTTTAAAATTTGACGCTCGGCTTCAATGCTTGGGTAGTCCACCACCACATGCAGTAAAAAGCGGTCGAGCTGGGCTTCGGGCAGGGGGTAGGTGCCTTCCTGCTCGATGGGGTTTTGGGTGGCCATCACCAAAAATAATTCAGGTAACTGATAGGTTTTGCTGCCCACACTCACCTGGCGCTCGGCCATGGCTTCGAGCAGTGCCGACTGCACCTTGGCGGGGGCGCGGTTGATCTCATCGGCCAGGACCAGGTTGTGAAATATGGGCCCTGGCTGGAACTCGAATACACCCTGCTGTGGGCGATAAATGTCGGTGCCGGTTACATCGGCGGGGAGCAGGTCGGGGGTGAATTGCACGCGGTGAAAATTGCCTTCAATCGCCTGTGACAGGGTTTTAATGGCTTTGGTTTTGGCCAGGCCGGGGGCGCCCTCCACCAGCAGGTGGCCATCGGCCAGCAGCGCAATTAACAATCGTTGCAGCAGGTGCTCCTGGCCAATAATTTGTTGGTTGAGCCAGTTATTTAGTGCTTGGATCTGTGCATAGGCTTGCATGGGCAGGAGTACCTTTTCAGCGCGTTTATTCGTTGATCTTGTGCCCGCCTGGGGTTGTAAAAGTCCTTAAGGGGGGCGCTTTCTAGACTTCGCTATCTTGAGGCGGTTCCCAATAATTTCAACTGTTTATGGATTTTTTTCGGCTAGGCTTAAGGAACAGCCCGAGAACTGAAAAGGCCCCTGCGAGGCCAGAATTACGCGGCAGCAGTTGTTAATCCGCCGCTCAGCGCCCAGATCACCCCGCCCGAGCCCTCCAGTCCCCGGATATACATAAGGAGGGGAACTGTGAATAGTCCAGTAGTCAGCCAAACCCATCTGCTTGATTTTTTGATCGAGCTGGAAAGCTACGCGCATCAGCATCTTAAAGGTGAAGAGTTAAATCGCTTTATGCTGCTGGCGCGCAAGTATTTTCACCACTTCCCGCTGGAGGAGCTGCTGGGGCGGCCCCTGGGCGATGTCTTTGGCGGTGTGTTTTACGCCTGGCGGCTGCTGCAAAAAATGGCTGGTGATGCGCCCCAGATACACCTGTTTAACCCCAGCCTGGCGCAGGAGGGCTGGATCTGCCCGCATTCGGTACTGGTCATATTGCACAGGGACATGCCGTTTCTGGTGGATTCAATTCGCATTGAACTCAATCGCCAGAACATTGCCATCTACTCCCTTAAAAGCACCGTGCTCAGCCTGCTTCGCGATGACAGCGGCAAATTGCAGCAGCTGTTTGAAAATGGTGACGACTCCGCCGCGCAGAGCACAGCAGTGGGCAAAGAGGCGCTGATTATTCTGGAGATCAGCAAGCACAGCGATAGCCAAAAACTGCAGGCGCTGGCGGCGCAGCTCAAGCTGGTGCTGCGCGATGTGCAGCAAGTGGTGGGCGACTTTGCCCCCATGCGTGCCGCCGTACTCCAGGCCACCAACAACCTGGTCCAGGCCAAATCCGATTTGGCCGCGGCCAACATGGAGGAGGCGCGAGAATTTTTAACCTGGCTGACCCAGGATCACTTTACGTTTTTGGGTTACAGCGAATTTGATTTTATCGACCGGGATGGGCGCAAGCACCTGCAGGAGGCGCCGCACAAACGCCTGGGCCTGTTTGCGCTGCGCGATGAAGTGATAGCGCCTATGGCGCTGGATGATTTTAACGAGGGCATGGCGCGCTTCCACCTGGTGCCCCAGGTAATTACTTTTTCCAAATCGGCCTTGCGCGCCCATATTCACCGCTACGCCTATTCCGACTATGTGGTGGTCAAGCGCTTTAATGCGGCTGGCGATGTAATTGGCGAGGCGCGTTTTCTCGGGCTTTACACTTCTCAGGTGTATTTGATGAGCCCCTGGGACATTCCGCTGATTCGCACCAAGGTCGCCAAGGTGTTTGAACTTTATGGCCTGGATAAAACCAGTCACGACGGCAAAAATTTTCGCCAGATTCTGGAGACCTTTCCGCGCAACGAAATTTTCCTCAGCAGTAGCAGCGAATTGTTTGAAACCCTGCGCGGCGTCACGCAGATTGCCGAGCGGGCCATGGTGCGTCTGTTTATGCGTCGCGACCCCTTTGGCAAATTCGTCAATTTTTTAATCTATGTGCCGCGGGATTATTTCTCTACGCGGATTCGCCTGCAAATTCAGGAGTTGCTGGGGCGGGCACTGGGCAGTTACGACTGCGAATTTACTACGTATTTTTCCGAATCCATTCTCGCGCGGGTGTATCTGGTATTTAACATTGAGGGGCTGCAGGCCATTGATCTGGATGTAAAAGCGCTGGAGGCGGGCATTATCAATATCACCCGCTCCTGGGAGGATCATCTGCACGCGGCGCTGCTGGAAGTGCAGGGTGAAGAGCAGGCGGCGCAGCAGTTACGCGAATACCGCAATGCTTTTTCGCTCAGTTACCAGCAGGAATATGACGCGCGCACCGCGGTGCAGGATATGCAGGCCATAGCTGCGCTGGATACTGGCAAGGCAATTGAAATTCGCATTTATCAACCGCTGGAACTGGAGGCCAGGCATCTGCGCTTTCAGCTTTTTCACAAGCACACGCCGCTGACACTGTCAGATGTAATTCCGGTGCTGGAAAACCTCGGATTTCAGGTGGTCAGCGAAAGCTCTTACGATATTCAGGGGACTACCCGGGGACTGAGTTGGCTGCACGAATTCCGTTTGCTCGCGCCTACAACTATGGACATAGCCGCGGTGCGCGAGCCTATTACCCAAGCCTTTGCTGCCATTTGGCAGGGCCAGGCGGATAACGACAGTTTTAACAAGCTTATTCCCCTGGCGCAGTTGCATTGGCGCCAGGCCGCCATGTTGCGCGCCTACGCCAGCTATATGCACCAAACGCTGTTCCCCTTTGCGCTCCCCTACATCGCCAGTGCGCTGGAAAACCAGTTTGTCATTTGTCGGCAGTTGGTGGCCTATTTTATGACGCGTTTTCTACCTGACCCCAGCGACCCGGATGACAGCCTGGGGCTGCGCGCAAAAAATTTGCAGCAGTTGCAAAGCGAAATCCTACTGGCGCTGGATAAGGTGGAAAACCTTAATGAAGACCGAATTCTGCGTCGCTATCTGCTGCTGATGGAAAATACCCTGCGCTGCAATTATTTCCAACGCACAGCCACTGGTGACACTAAAGACTATGTCTCGTTTAAATTCAGCCCGCGGCAAATAGCCGATATCCCCGAGCCGCGCCCGCTGTTTGAAATTTTTGTGTTTTCTCCGCGAATGGAAGCCGTGCATCTGCGTACCAGCAAGGTGGCCCGTGGTGGCTTGCGCTGGTCGGATCGACTGCAGGATTACCGCACCGAAGTACTCGGCCTGGTTAAGGCTCAACAGGTAAAAAATGCGGTGATTGTGCCCAGTGGTGCCAAGGGCGGTTTTGTCTGCAAAAAAATGCCGTTGGGCGATAGGGATGCACAGCAAGCAGAGGCGATTGTCTGCTACCAAACTATGATTCGCGGCATGCTTGATATCACCGACAACTACATTGGTGGAGAAATTATCGCCCCGGCGCAGGTGCAGCGCTACGATCAGGATGACCCCTATCTGGTGGTGGCGGCAGATAAGGGCACCGCGAGCTTTTCTGATATTGCCAATAAAATCTCTGAGGAGTACCGGCACTGGTTGGGCGATGCCTTTGCCTCTGGCGGCAGCCAGGGTTACGACCACAAGGCCATGGGTATTACCGCGCGCGGTGCCTGGATTTCGGTGCAGCGGCATTTCCGTGAGCTGGGCCAGGATGTGCAGGCGGACCCAGTCACTGTGATAGGTATTGGCGATATGGCCGGTGATGTGTTTGGTAACGGCCTACTTTTGTCGCAATCCATTTTGTTGGTGGCGGCATTTAATCATCAACATATTTTTATCGATCCATCGCCCAGTGCTGCGTTGAGTTTTAAAGAGCGGCAGCGCTTGTTTGCACTGCCCAAAAGTAGTTGGGCGGACTACGACAAGAGCTTGATCAGTCGCGGCGGTGGCGTATTTTTGCGCGCGGCCAAAGCTATTGCCATTAGCCCGGAAATGCGTGAGCGCTTTGCTATAGAGGCAAGCCAGTTAACCCCGGCGGATTTAATTCGCGCACTGCTTAAAGCGCCTGTGGGGCTAATTTGGAATGGCGGTATAGGCACCTATGTGAAGTCCACTGGCGAAACTCACGCCGAGGTGGGCGATAAAGCCAATGATGCACTGCGCATTAACGGTTGCGAGCTGCGCGCCCAGGTATTTGGCGAGGGCGGCAACCTGGGCATGACCCAGCGCGGGCGCATTGAGTTTGCTTTGCATGGCGGTGCCTGCAATACCGATTTTATTGATAACGCAGGCGGCGTGGACTGCTCGGACCACGAGGTCAATGCCAAAATTTTGCTCAATGATTTAGTGGAGCAGGGCGACCTCACCACCAAGCAGCGCAATCAATTGCTGGTGGATATGACCGATGACGTCGCGCGCCTGGTGCTGAGCAATAATCGCAAACAAACCCTGGCGATTAGCATTGCCCAAGCCGAAGCCCTGGCGCGCAGCTCTGAGTACCGCCGCTTTATGCACTGGCTGCAAACCCAGGGGCGCTTGAATCGCGCGCTGGAATTTTTGCCCGATGATGAGCAGCTGCTGGAGCGGCAAAGCAAAGGCAAAGGCTTAACCCGGCCGGAGCTTGCGGTGTTAATTTCCTATGCCAAAGCGGTATTAAAAGAGGATTTAAGCAAAGCCAATCTGGTTGAGGATGAATACATTGCGCGCTTTATGGCCCGCGCCTTTCCACCGCAAATTCAAGCGCGTTTTGCACCGGCGATGACACGCCATCGTCTGGGCCGCGAAATTGTTGCGACGCAAGTGGCTAACGATATGATCAACACCATGGGCATTACCTTTGCCCAGCGGTTGATGGAGTCCACCGGCGCCGCTGTGGGCGATGTGGCCAAAGCCTATGTAATCGCGCGGGATATTTATCAGCTGGATTTGTTTTACCGCGAGCTGTTGACGGCGCAGGACAAGTTGAGCTATCAGCAAACCCTAGAGTTAATTCAATCGCTGATGCGCAAAATTCGCCGCGCCACTCGCTGGTTTTTGCGCAATAGGCGCGGCCACTTGCAAGCGGAGACAGAAATTAGCTACTTCGCTTCGGCTATTCACAGCCTGGAGCAGGATTTTCCGCAATTATTGGGGGAGCAGGCGCTGCAGGCCTGGCAAGCTGCGGTGGCGGACTATCAGGCTCAGGGTTTATCCGAGCATTTAATTTATATAGCCACAGCACCATCGGATTTGTACTCCGGGTTAAGCGTAGTGGAGGCGGCGCGCCTGGGGGATTACCCGCTGTCGGCTATAGCTCAGCTGTATTTTGCGCTGGGTAATTATCTGAAACTGCCCTGGTTTTATAGTCAAATTTCCACTTTGCGGGTGGATGATAACTGGCAGGCCATGGCCCGCGAGACCTTCCTTAGCGACCTTGAATCCCAGTTGCGCAATTTGACCGCAGCGCTGGCCAAATACCTGGCTCGCGCGTCCAGCAGCGCAGAGCTGTTGTCGCTGTGGACACAACAGCAGCAGCTGCTAATTAATCGCTGGCTGGCGATGGTAGCTGAGCTGGAAGCCATTCGCAGCCCGGATTTTGCCATTTTCTCGGTGGCATTAAGGGATTTGCTCGACCTGGTACAAGCCAGCCGGCATATGGCGCTTTATCCTCCAGAGTAGATAGTGCTTGGGTTATACACAAACTCCACTTTTTCGCCTGAATAAATTTGCCCCAAAACGGGGCGAATTTATTATTGATAAAAATTAAAATTTTCAGAAACTTTCAATCTGAGTGAAGGTTAAATCTGCGTTTATTCTTAATTTAATTTTGCTTTTTTCCCGCCCCATTCTCTGGTTCACTGGATTGCACAGGAGTGTGTTTATGTTAATGGAAGCTTCATTTGGCTTTATGGCGCCCGCCATAGGCTTGGCTAATCGCCTCAGCTTTCGCACCAAACTCTTGGTTGTCACCCTGGTTTTTCTTGTGCCCTTTATTGTTGTTGTGGTTGGTAATTATCAAGCGGCAACCGCCAGGGTTGAACACTCAATTAAAAATACCCGCGGTGTGGAGTTTATTGTGCGGCTTAAACCGCTGGCGATTTTAATGGCCCAGCACAGAGGTACTATGGCGCAATTTCTGGGCGGCGCCAAAGATAAAAAAGACAGCCTGGTGCAGATCGAACAGCAGTTGGATAGCGAGCTTGGGCAGCTGATTGACGCAAAAATGGACGCGGGCCTGTTGGATGTGGCGCGCCTGCGCGATGCCTTTAAGCCGCTAAGGGTTGGCGATATTAGCCTTAACGGCGCACAGAGTTTTGCCGCTCACACGCAATTAATTCAGCATGTGCTCGATGCTATAGGCGATGTGGTTGCCGCCTATGATCTGGAGCTACAAAATTCAGCGCAGGATTTTTACCTGATGCGCCTGGTGGTTTTTCAGGTGCCGGTTCTGCAGGAGTATCTGGGCCAGCTGCGCGGCAAGGGGGCGGGTGCTTTGGCCGATGCTCAGCTTACCGATGCAGAAAAGCTGACCATCAAATCTTTGGAGACGGGGGTATTTGTCACTGAAGGTGAAATCCAGCAAACATTTCGCCAGCTAAATAAATTTCCGTCTGTTTCGGCAAAATTTCCGCCCATGGCGCAGCAGTTGGTAGATGGCCTGACCCAGCTGCATTCCATTTTGGATCAGCGATTGATCAGCCCCGATAGTCCGACCATGAGCAGCGATGAATTTTTCGCCCAGGCGACTCAGTTAATTAGCTTGCTTGCCAGCCTGGATAAAGAAGCCCAGGCAAGTTTTGTCGCCAGTGTTCAGCAGGTATTGGTGCAGGCCAATCACCAAAAACGCTGGCTTTGGAGTGTCGCCCTGTTGGTGATAGTGATGGGGGCCTATTTTGTCTGGGGTATTCTCCACGCGCTGGACCAGGCCATAGGGGCCATTAACAGCAATGCTGCGCAATTGAGCAGCGGCGATTTTAGCGGCAATCTGGAATTGGCCAGCCGCGATAAAACTCGCGAGGTGGCGCTGGGCTTAAACCAAATGCGTCAGCATGTGGCGAATTTGTTGGCGCAAATACAATCCGCCTCTGGCCAGGTGGATAAAACCTCGCATCAATTGCGCGACCTGGTCAGCGATAGCCGTAGCGAATTGGATCAGCAAAATCTGCAAACCCAACAATCCGCCTCGGCGGCGACAGAAATGGCGGCCACAGTGCGTGAAGTGGCGCAGCTGTGCATCACCGCGAGCCAGTCTACCGATGCCGCCAGGCTGCGCGCGCAGGACGGCGAAAAGCAGGTGGCGGCCACTATCGAAAAAATTAATAAGGTGGGCGAGGATGTCGAGCAGGCCAAAAATATCTTTACCCAATTGCAAAGCGATGTAATTGCCATAGGTTCGGTGCTTGAGGTGATTCTCAGTATTGCCGAGCAAACCAATCTGCTCGCCTTGAATGCCGCCATAGAGGCGGCCAGAGCGGGCGATCAGGGCAGGGGCTTTGCGGTGGTGGCGGATGAGGTGCGCTCACTGGCCAAACGCACGCAGGATTCCACCGCCGAAATTCGCAAGGTGATTGAAACCTTGCAGCAGCGCGCCGCTACAGCGGTGGCCATGATTAACGCCAGCTCCCAGGGCGCTAACGACTCAGTGTCCACCGCCAATAATACCGGCCGCGCCATTCGCGAAATTGTCGGCGATGTGGAAACCCTGCGCGATTTAAATGCGCAAATTGCTACAGCGGCCGAGGAGCAGGCAACGGTTGCCGAGCAGATGTCGCGCACAACCAACGAGCTCAGTCACTCAGCGCAAAAAATTGTCTCGCAAATGGATGTGGGTCTGGAGCTCAGCCAGCAGCTGCAAACCAGCGCCGATCAACTTATGGGCAATGTGCGGCGGTTTAAAACCTGAGTTTTAACCTAGGTTGCAAGCCAATCGCTTTTGCGCAATTTTTTGTTAATTGTCCCTCCTGCGAGCTTTGGTGATGGGCGGTTTTTTGTTTAAGATGCGGGCTTATTTGATCGGAATGCCCGCATGAAACACGTCATAGTCTCAATCACAATTTCAGCCGAAGAGTTTCAGCGCCTTTACCAGGGCGCCGCGCGGGATGTGGTTGCTTTTGATGAGCAGCGGCGACGCATTAAATTCCCCGCCAATATCCTGGTGCCCTTTGTTACCCACTCGGGGATTCGCGGGCGTTTCCAAATCAATTTTAGCGATGACAATCGCTTTCACTCAATTGATCGAATAGGTTGATTATTAACCTTTTATCAAGGTTTCAAATCGACCTTTGTGGCCAAATCCAGTATCCTTGCGCCCCTGTTAAACGCCGTTTATTTCCTCTCCCATTCACAGTGAAGTTGAGCATTCCATGTACAGCCACATCCGCGATTTGCTGTTTCGTTTAAATCCCGAAACCTCCCATGAACTCAGCCTGGATATGCTGGGCGCTGCCGAGCGCTTGAAGTTGATTGGCCTGCTCGCCGCCAAAGTGGAAGATGATCCGGTGGAAGTGCTGGGGCTCAAGTTTCGCAACCCTGTAGGCCTGGCCGCTGGTCTGGACAAAAACGGCGACTACTTTAATGCCCTGGGTGCCCTGGGTTTTGGTTTTGTTGAGATAGGCACCATCACCCCGCGCCCGCAGCCGGGCAACCCCCAGCCGCGCCTGTTCCGCTTGCCGCAGGCGCAGGCGATCATCAACCGCATGGGCTTTAACAACAAGGGTGTGGACCATCTGGTCGCCCAGGTTAAAAAGCGTCGCTATGACGGCATATTGGGTATCAATATCGGCAAGAACGCGACTACCCCGGTGGAAAACGCCGCTGATGATTACCTGATCTGTATGCGCAAGGTTTACGCCCATGCGGATTACATCACCATAAATATCTCTTCCCCCAACACCCCCGGCCTGCGCAACCTGCAGTTTGGTGAATCTTTGAGCCAATTGCTGTCCACGCTGAAAAAAGAGCAGGGCGTATTGGCCGCTGCCGAAGGCAAGTATGTGCCTGTGCTGGTAAAGATCGCCCCGGATATGGATTCGTCAGAAATCGCTCAGGTAGCCGGTGTGCTGATTCAGGAAGGTATGGATGGCGTTATTGCCACCAACACCACCGTTGGCCGCGAAGGCGTTGAGGGCCTGGAGCACGGCGATGAAGCGGGCGGCCTGAGCGGCCTGCCAGTGCGCGACAAGAGCACCCAGGTCATTGAAACCCTGAACTCCTGCCTGGGCGGCAAGCTGCCAATAATTGGCGTAGGTGGTATTTTTGACGGCGCCAGCGCTGCCGATAAAGTCCGTGCCGGTGCCAGCCTGGTGCAGGTTTACAGTGGTTTTATTTACGAGGGCCCAGAGCTGATTGCCAGGGCGGCGGCGGGGATTGCGTCCTTCAAAAAAGGCCAAGCCTAAAATTAGCTTCCCTTAAAAATAACGGAGCCCGCAATCGCGGGCTTTTTCATGGAATGATCGAATAGATTTGTTGCGAAATTGGCGTCAACTGGTGACGGCGCTGGGGTGATAATTCGATAGTTTTTGAACCTGTGCCAAACGGCTTAATCCGTCCCATTGATCCACGCGGGATTCGCGCCAGCCATTTAGCCATTGTTGCCTGGCAAGGCCGGATTCATGTGGACAAAGGCTTTTTGAACGCCCCTCAATACCTGCTTGATATCCTTTGGTGAATGCGCGTTCTGTTTGGTCACGTTTTTGACGTTTCATCAGTTATAGCACCTCGTTGTTGTGGATTATCGCCCCTGTGCCCTGGATTCTGGCCAGCCAACACGGGGCTAAGCGGTCTTGCGGAAAAACATTTGGCTCCTGTAAAAGTGGGTGAAGGGTTTTGAAGTACACCAGAATTATCTGGCCGAGTGAACGAACAATTATTTATACATAACCCAGCTTATATGGCTTATTGGCCTAGCACATGAGTTTGACAAATTTGTGACGCTCACCTTGGGTTAGGTGGGGCCCAGGTGGAAAAGTTCAAGTTAAATCTTTAATCAATCGGTAGTTGCTAATAGTTGTTGCGAAACAACTTAAGGCTGATTGGTAAACGGCCAGCATGGCCAATACGCGACTAAATGGTGTCGCACACAGCGGAAATATTATGAATCATCAGTTTTTTGCCAGTTGCCCCAAGGGGCTGGAATCTCTCCTCAA
>CBIMZH010000042.1:0-10611 GCA_966248255.1 uncultured Cellvibrio sp. | reverse complement strand
TGCCCTTGAAGGTGCGCGTAAGTTCGCCGGCGATGCTGTTGTTGGACGGCCGCATTTCGCTCAATTTTTGGTGGATCAGGGCAGGGTGAAAAACATCAATGCGGCGTTTAAGAAATACCTGGGCACAGGCAAGAGTGCCGATGTGAAATACGAGTGGCCGGAAATGGCGGCGGTAATAAGCTGGATTCATGCTGCCGGCGGTTTGGCGGTGCTTGCGCATCCAGCCAAGTACGAGCTGACGCGAACTAAAATGTGCCGGCTTATTGGTGAGTTTGCCGACCTGGGTGGTGATGGGGTTGAGGTTATAAATGGCCGCCAGGAGGATCGCCTTACCCAGGATTTGGCGCGCATTACCCAGGGGCTCGGCTTATACGCCTCCTGCGGTTCCGATTTTCATTTCCCCGATCAACCCGGGCAGGAGCTGGGCCAGTTTGGCCAACTGCCTGAGGGGGTAATGCCTATCTGGCAGGCGCCACAATTTCAGGCCTGTCTTGGCGCGTCAGTCCAGCCGAATCATTCGGCCTAGGCAAAATATCTGTTAAGGAGTCGTTATGGCGCAGTTTTTTCAAATTCACCCGGAGAATCCCCAGCACAGGCTGATCCTGCAGGCGGCAGAAATCATCCGCAAGGGTGGGGTGGTGGTTTATCCAACCGATTCTGCCTATGCCCTGGGTTGCCATATTGGCGACAAGGATGCCTTGGAGCGCATTCGCAGCCTGCGCAAGCTGGATAAAAATCACAATTTCACCCTTATGTGCCGCGATCTCTCTGAGTTGGCTACCTATGCCCGGGTGGGGAATCAGGCGTTTCGCCTGCTAAAAAATCATACGCCTGGCGCCTATACCTTTATTTTGGAGGCTACGGCGGAGGTGCCGCGGCGATTGATGCACCCCAAGCGCAAAACAATTGGTTTGCGGGTCCCCGATAATGCGATTGCACTGGCATTGCTGGAAGAGCTGGGCGAACCCTTAATGACCAGCAGCCTGTTGCTGCCGGGTGAGGATTACCCAATGACTGACCCTTACGATATCCGCGACAGCTTGCAGGCCCATGTGGATCTGGTCATCGATGGCGGTTACTGCGGACTGGAGCCAACCACGGTTATAGATTTGACCAGTGACTCCCCTGAGCTGCTCCGTCAGGGTAAAGGTGACTTCTCAGGTTTTTAATTTAAGTTGCTGAAAAATAACGAAATAATTGAGCTGATTTCAGTGCTGTCACGGATCTGGTTAAATCGTTATAATGCGCCCCTTGGCCAGGAGTTGGCCGGTTTTTATTTCTGAAATGGCGTCTTAGTCTGGGGAGCTCCCCCCGACCGAAGATACAGAGCAAGCGAGAGCTGAGCGCGTGAGTCAAAACCCAGATCAATCTTCGCCAGACTTTACCCTGGAACCTCAAGCGGTAAGCACTGAGACTCTAGCCGAGCAGCCGGTGGCGGGTACTGCTGAGGCTGAAGCCGAGGATGTGCCAAGTCCAGGCGAGATGCATCATCGCCCGGTGCAGGGGGAGATGCCTTTTGCCGTGGTGCACGGCAAGGCTTACACGCAGCTACCTCAGGATCTTTATATTCCGCCAGATGCGCTTGAAGTCTTTCTTGAGGCTTTTGAAGGGCCGCTGGATTTACTGCTGTATCTGATTCGCCGTCAAAATATCGATATTCTCGACATTAATGTGTCGGAAATTACCTCTCAGTACATGGCTTATGTTGATCTGATGGAATCCCATCAGTTTGAGTTGGCGGCCGAGTATCTGGTGATGGCCGCTATGCTGGCCGAAATTAAATCGCGGATGCTGTTACCGCGCAGTAGCAGCGATGATGAGGAGGAGGACGATCCTCGCGCCTCGCTGATTCGACGTCTGCAGGAATACGAGCGCTTTAAGCAAGCGGCTGAAGATATGGATGCGCTGCCGCGGATGCAGCGCAATATTTACCCGGCGGCGGCTTCGGCGCCGGACAGAGCGCTCACACGCCCCGACCCGGATGTCGATCTGCGCGAGCTGTTGCTAGCGCTCTCTGAAGTGCTGCGCCGCGCCGACATGTTTGAAAGCCACCACGTGTCACGGGAGAAACTCTCTACCCGCGAGCGTATGGCGCAGGTGCTGGACAAGCTGGCACATCAGCAATTTGTACCTTTCCTTGCCCTGTTTACCGTGGAAGAGGGGCGATTGGGGGTAGTGGTGACCTTTTTGGCGGTTATGGAGCTGATTAAAGAGTCCCTGGTGGAAATTGTACAAAGCGAATCCTTTGGACCCATTCACGTAAAAGCTAGAACGCAATGACACACGATATAGACGACGATCTGGATGAAAGCCTGGAAGAATCGACACTGGATGCTGCCAGTGGTCACTCAATTGGCCAGGTAGAGGAGCTGGTGGCGGATAACCGCAACAAGAATGCGCTTCCCGCCCAGACCCCAGTATCGCCGGAGATATTGCGTCAGATTATTGAGGGCGCCATTCTCGCCGCCGCCCAGCCGTTAACCATAGCGCGTATGCGCGAACTGTTTGATGAAGACCTGGCGCCAGCGCGAGAAGATATACAGGCTGCCCTTGAACAGATTCAAAGCAGCTACACCGACCACGGTATAGAGCTAAAAGAGGTGGCCTCAGGCTGGCGTTTTCAGGTGCGCGAACAACTGGCGCCCTGGGTAAATCGCCTCTGGGAAGAAAAGCCCCAGCGCTACTCCCGCGCGCTGCTGGAGACTTTATCGCTGATTGCCTATCGCCAGCCGATTACCCGCGGCGATATTGAAGAGATTCGCGGTGTTGCGGTTAGCTCCCATATTATGAAGACGCTGATGGAGCGTGATTGGGTGAAGGTAGTAGGGCATCGCGATGTCCCTGGTCGCCCCAGCCTTTACGCTACCACGCGCCAGTTTTTGGACTACTTTAATCTTAAAAGTCTCGATGAATTGCCGAGCCTGAGCGAAATTCGCGATCTCGATGAATTGAGCCCTGAGCTGAACCTTGAAGATGAGGAAGGCCTGGGCGAGAAAGATACTGATCCGGCTATTGCCGATGACAATGCCGAAAACCCTGTCTCTCAACCAGAGTCAGGTTCCGCAGATGATGAAGCCCTGTTAGCCGATGGCTTTGTTGATCTGGAGGATGCTTTTGAAGAGGTGGAGCCAATGCAGCCAGGTGCTGACTTGGCTCGCCATCAAGAAACTGCAACCGATGTGATATCGGATGCCCCTGTAAATGAAGAGGAAGACAACGGAGACTCAACTCCGTAATACCCTATGGTAAAAAAAATTGATTCGGATAAATCCGGAAAACCCGGCAGGGCTGTGAAGCCAGACGCTGCAAAACCTCGCACCAAGGCGCCCGCCAAGGCTGCTCCCGCCAGCAAAAAAACGTCTGCTCCTAGAGCGGATGCCACTCGCAAACGCAGTGATAGGCCTGCGCCAGATGCCGGACAAGTGCAGCCGGCGACTCTGGCCTCGCCAAATGATGAAAAACTGCAAAAAGTCCTGGCTCGCGCCGGTATAGGTTCGCGCCGCGAAATGGAGCGCGCCATCGAAGAGGGGCGCGTTAGGGTCAATGACCAGACTGCCAAGTTAGGTGATCGCGTTACCCCTAAAGACAAGGTGTTTGTTGATGGTCATCGCATTCAAGTGCGCGAAGAGGCAAGTCGCCGCCGGGTAATTTTGTACAACAAACCCGAAGGTGAAATTTGCTCCCGCTCCGATCCCGAGGGTCGTCCAACGGTTTACGATAACCTGCCGCCGTTAAAAGGTGAGCGCTGGATCTCCGTCGGTCGCCTCGACTTCAACACCAGTGGTCTGTTGTTGTTTACCAATGATGGCGAGCTGGCCAATAAGTTGATGCATCCCTCGTCGGTTATCGATCGCGAATATCTGATTCGTATTCAGGGTCAGGTAGACGATGAAATGAAACAGCGACTGCGCGAGGGCGTGCTGCTCGATGATGGCGTTGCGCGCTTTACCGATATAGTTGATGGTGCTGGTGAAGGTAAAAACCGCTGGTTCTACTGTGTGGTTATGGAGGGGCGCAACCGCGAAGTGCGTCGTCTGTGGGAGTCACAGGGGGTGAAGGTGAGCCGCCTCAAGCGGGTTCGCTACGCCAATATTTTTATCCCTTCCCATGTGCGCGTTGGTCACTGGATTGAGCTTGCTGAGCACGAGATTCGCGACCTTTGTAAAACTGCGGGTTTTGACAGTAACAACTACACCAAAATTATGCGTCCAAGCCGCGAAGAGGCCGCGCAAATCGAACGTCACGACAAGAAGTTGCGCTCGGCATCGGCGCCGCCAAAGCGGGTCAAAAAGCTGCAGCACAAGCTGAAAAAAGACTAATAAAAAAGCCGCGCAAGCGGCTTTTTTATTGCACTGCGTTTGGTTTTACCTTTACGCACTAGCACTAAAGACAGATACCTGATTTCGGCCGTTGCTTTTGGCCTTGTACAGCGCCTGGTCCGCCTGCTCAAATAGCTCTTTAACTGGAAGCCTTACGCCGGCATCAATACCGGAGATGCCCACGCTTATGGTTGGCGCTATAGCTTGGCCATTGTGGCCTATACGCAATTGTTCAACCTGAGTGCGAATGCGCTCGGCAATAATTTGCGCATTGGCAACCGAGGTTTTACTCAGGATTACCACAAATTCTTCGCCGCCGTAGCGGAAAACCTCGTCACTGCTGCGGCAGGACGTCTGAATACTTTGCGCCACTTGTTGGAGTACCAGATCGCCGCGCACATGGCCGTAGTTGTCATTGATACGTTTAAAGTGATCAACATCGACCAATAACAGCGCCAGCTCCGAATCATGGCGCTCCGCCAGCTGTAATTCACGTCTAAGCGCTGTATCCATAGCTGCGCGGTTGCCCACCAGGGTTAAGGGGTCGAGCAGGGTGAGCTTAAGTGCGGTTTGATATTTAATGGCGTTGCGCAGTGGGTGTACCAGGTAGCTGAGCAGCTGCTCCAGGGTGGCAAGCTCGGCTTCGCTAAAGCGCTTGCCGCGGCAAAAAATAATAGTGCCCAACTCGCCGTCTTCGAGGCTCAGGCGATAGTCGCAGTGATGGACGCTGTCGCGGCCAAGGTTGACCAACTCTTTACTGTCTGGTGCGCTGAACTTGAGCCCACCGACTGAAATAAGGGGTTGCAGGTGTTTGAAGAAAAGCGCGAGTAAATCAGGTAGGTTCAAGCTCGTCTGCAGGATCTGCAAAAGGCGGAAGCGCGCGTGCAGCGCCTGTTCCGGGCTTAACTCTGGCTGAGCTGCGGCCTGAGTTTTTGCATGTTGAGCTTGGGTGACCATGAAGATGTCGCGCATAGCGCTTACCTGTGTTGCTAATAAGGGTGAGGCGGATACTTGCCGTTTTTGCAAGAAATTGGCGCCGTTTACCCCTAAAAGCGAAATCTGTGCCATGGTTTTATGGTGCTTTTAAAGTGCTTTTAAAAACAAATGCTTAGGTGATATTTATGATGTGGGTTCAAGTTGAAAATTGTGACCTGCGTCAATTTATTAACGCGCTTGGCATTTTTGCGGAAAACTCTGGCCGCTTTGCTCGGGGAGTGCAAAACGAACAGCTTTGCCGCTTGTGGGGCGCTATAGGGGGTCAATCGCGGGGAGTTTTATGTGGACTCTTAATCCAGAAGGCGGGGCGTTTTCTGCCCAGATGTCACCCTGGTGCAGCTTTACGCTGCGATAGGCGATAGCCAAGCCAAGGCCATAGCCGCCACTTTCGCGCGCGCGGGCCTGATCGGTGCGGTAAAAGGGCTCGAAAATATCCACCAGCTGATCGCCAGGTACACCCGGTCCCTGGTCGCGGATACTGGTGAGGTAGGTGTCTCCCTGGCGTTCCAGGCTAAGCGAAATCTGACTCGCGGGCGGTGCGTAGAGCAGGGCGTTGCGCAGCACATTTTCAAATACCCCCACCAGCATATTGCCGTGAGTTTTTACCAGTGCCTCATCGAGCACTGAGTCAAAGTGGATTTGCACAGACTTTTCTGCGGCGTCCTCCTGGGCATTTTCGGCGAGGGTGTGCAGGAGGCTGACCAGATCCAACACATCGTCCAGCGCCCATTGCTCTTGCCCCATCAGCGGCAAGGTCAGGATATCGGTAATGATATTGTTGAGATAATCCGCCGCTTGTTTAGCGCGGTTTAGCTCGGCGTCTACTACGCCCTGGCTGCGCTGATGGGCCAGCGCCAGGGCAATTTGCAGCCTGGCCAGGGGCGAGCGGAGTTCGTGAGAGACATCTTTGATTAGCCGCTTCTGCTCCAGAATGACCTTTTCCAGGCGCTCGGTCATATGGTCAAAGTCGCGGCTCAGGTCGGCAATCTCATCGCGACGCCCCTGAAATTGCTCGCTGATACGCACGCTTAAATCGCCTTCGGCAATCTGGCGCGTGGCTTTTTGCAAGGTGTTGATACTGCGGGTGAAGTGCCTGGCAAGCAGAAAACAGGCGGTGCCGCTGACGAGAATGGAAACCAGCAGCAGGGGCCAGATGTTTTCGATAAACAATTCCCAAATAATATCCCGGTCCGGGCCTTCATCGCGGCCGGCGGATATGGTGATCAGGCGAACGCTGTTGCCATCGTTGAGAGTTATGTAGCGGCCAAAAAGTTTGCGATTGCGATCCTGCACCTTGTCGTAGGGGTGTTTGCTGGTGAGGCGCGGTGCCAGTACGGTAACCCCGGGGGGCAGCGGGCGATCGAGCAGGTCGCGGTTGTGTTTATCGATAATATAGACAAAGCGCAGCGACCAGCCGGGCATATCGCCCAGGTCGTTGGTCAATTGTTCGGTGTTGCGGTTAACCGCGTTGCCCACCATTTGAAACAGCAGGCGTTTGGCCGGTGAGTCATCGGCATTGTTGCTGTGCTGAAGATTGCCTTCCGGGGTGATGTCAAACCAATGCACAACAATATTGGTGCCGACAATAATGGCGGCGGTAATCAACCAAAAGGTGAAAAATATTTTAAGGTAAAGCCGGGTCATCACAGCGCGGGCTACTCATCCACCAGCGTTAACATATAGCCAGCGCCGCGCACGTTAATAATCAGGTCGCGATTGGAGCCCGCCTGGGCAATCTTTTTGCGAATGTTGCTCACGTGTACGTCAATACTGCGGTCGTAGGGCGTGAGTTTGCGGTTGAGTGCCTGCTCGGTCATTTCATCTTTGCTGATGACCTGGCCGGCGCGGCGTACCAGAATCTCGAGCACGCTGAACTCTGTACCAGTCAGGGGCACGTCGGTCGCTTCCCAGCTGGTAGTGCGCGTGCCCAAATGCAATGTCAGTTTGCCGGAGCTGATTTTTTCAACCTGGGGTTGGGCACCGTCGGTTTTGCCAGCGCGGCGCAGAATGGCGCGAATGCGGGCAATCAGCTCGCGCGGGTCGCAGGGTTTGGCCAAATAGTCGTCTGCGCCAATTTCCAGGCCGATAACTCTATCAACCGTATCGCCCTTGGCGGTCAGCATGATTACCGGAACCTGGCTGTGTTGGCGCAAGCTTTTTAATACTTCAAATCCGTTGCGAACAGGCAGCATCACATCCAGCACTATCAGGCTGTAAGGGGTATTTTGATTGAGCTCCAGTGCTGTTTGACCGTCGTGAGCCATGTCCACGGCAAAGCCCTCGGTGGCCAGATACTCGCCAAGCAGCTGACACAGCTCCTGGTCGTCATCAATTAAAAGCACCTTTTGCATAATCTTATTATTACACCTCGGTTTTTAAGACCCGGCAGTGTGCATCAGGCCTTTATAAGAGTCATGATTCTTGTAAGGTTTTTAACCAATCTTAACAGATTAAGAGTAGATAATTTTCCCAAGGTCGACAGCCAAGCCCGGGGCTCAGGTTATCTAGATTGGTAGTCGACCTCCCGACATTGATATTGGAGGAAATTCCTATGAAAGTTACCAAATTAACCCTTTTGGCTGCGGTATTGGCTTCGGGGCTTGGCTTAGCCACCGCTGGCTTTGCGGATCAGGTGGCAGATGCCAAGGCTTGCCCTCACAAGGCTATGGATCACAGATTTGGGCCAGGTGATGAGCCCCGCGCTATGAGCCATATGTTTAAAACCCTGGATTTAACCGACGCGCAAAAGGCGACCCTGAAAGCCCAGCGCGAAGCTGAGATTAAAAATCGTGATCAACTGCAGGATAAGCTGCAAGCGGCGCGTGACTCTTTGCAAAAAGCCGTGGAATCCGGCGCAAGTGATTCCGAGCTGAAAAGCCTGTCAAGCAAGCTTGGTCAGGTGGAATCGGAGCGCGCTTTGGCCATGGCCAAGTCACAGAAAGCTTTTTTGGCCGTGTTAACGCCGGAACAAAAGCAAAGGCTGGCATCGCTAAAGGCGGAGCGCGAGGAGAAAATGAAAGAGCGTATGGATAAACATCACCCGGCGCGCGATACGAGCGAAAGTTAAGTTGGCTGCAAGCCCGGGAAGCTAAACCTCGGGCTTGCACCTAGCTGGTAATGTTGGGAAAATCCGCGCCTGAATTTTCCCCGATAGCTGAGGTTGCTGTGGCCAAAATAGGTCTGTTTTTTGGAAGTGATGAAGGTAATACCGAGAAAGTCGCCTACCGTATTCAGGCGCGTTTTGGTGCCGATCTCGTCGATGTACATGATATCGCCGATGTCACTCAGTTGGATTTCGCCAATTACGACAAAATCATCCTCGGTATCCCCACTTGGGATTTCGGCCAAATTCAGTCTGACTGGGAGGAATTTTGGGATGATATCGCCCAGGTGGACTTCAGCGGTAAACAAGTAGCGCTCTATGGCTTGGGCGATCAGTTTGGTTATGGCGATTACTTTTTGGATGCCATGGGCATGCTGCACGATTTGATTCTGCCCAACGGCCCGGAGATGGTTGGCTATTGGCCAACTGAGGGTTATGAGTTTGAGGCGTCCAAGGCGCAGATTCCCGGGCAAAATCTGTTTGTTGGCCTGGCGTTGGATGAGGATCAGCAGGAGAACCTTTCTGCTGCGCGCCTCAACACCTGGTGTGAGCAAATCTGCGAAGAGTTCGGTCTGGACATTCCCGTGGCTGCACTGGATGACTAGGTGTTTCAGCGAAAAAGCACCAACTAAAAAGGCGCCCAGGGCGCCTTTTTTATTGCTTGGATATGTTATCGATTGGAAATACTCACACCTCAGCGACAAATACCGCGCGGATTGGCGCTGGGTGGCCCTCAGCGGTTTTGCTGGCATCACTTGGGTCAAGGAACTCCGGCAGTGAGTGAAAGCGCATCCAGTGGGTGGATCGCTGCTCCTGGGTATTGGTGGGGCAAATATCAACCACACGCGGGTTTTTAAAGCCGAGTTTGCGCATCCAGGCCAGCAGGGTGGGGCAGCTGGGTAAAAACCATACGTTGTTCATCATCGCATAGCGCCCCTCGGGCACCAGCACATCGCCTAATTCGCCCTCAATCACCAGGGTTTCCAACACCAGTTGGCCGCCGGGTTTTAGCGTGTTTTTCAACTCTAATAGGTGATCCATGGGGGAGCGGCGGTGGTAAAAAACACCCATAGAAAAGGTGGTATCAAACGCCATCATCTTTTCCGGTAGGTCTTCAATGCCCAGGGGCAATACATCCACTGGATGCTTGTCGCCTGCCAGCTGTTTAATCATCTGAAACTGGACTACAAACCTGGGCGAGGGGTCTATGCCTATTACCCGTTTGGCACCAGCGCCCAGCATTCGCCAGCAGTGGTAGCCGTTGCCGCAGCCGACATCGAGTATCAACTTATCTTTTAGGGGGGCGAGATGGGGCAGGACTCTGTCCCATTTCCAGTCTGAGCGCCACTCGGTATCCAGGTGAATGCCGTGAATATGATAGGGGCCTTTGCGCCAGGGGATCAGCTCTTCCAGTACGGCTTGTAATTGTTCGCGGGTTTGCTGGTCGCAGTCCGCCTCACCACCAATCGCGACTTGCCGGGTTAAATCCAAGTGGCTGGGTGCAATTTGCGGCAGCCGTGCCAGGGAATCTTTCCAGCCGGGCAGGTCGCCATAGCGCTCCTCGTTAAGGCCGCGGGCAATTTGCTCCGGCAGTTGTTCGGCCCAGGCGGCCAGGGGTGTTTCGCGCAGGGCATTAATCAGATCTTGGTAATTTAAAAGCGACACGGGGATCTCGAAGGCGGCTATTTAACAGCAATAATGGAGGCAAAATTAAAGCATTGGAACCAAATGTCCACGCTGTGAAAACCGGCATCGCGCAACCTTTGTCGGTGGCTGGCGAGGGTCTCGGGAATCAGGTAATTCTCTATGGCGGCGCGTTTCTGCGCTATCTCCAAATCTGAGTAACCATTTGCCCGTTTGAAATTGTGGTGCAGTTCAATCATCAACTGCTCATGGGTAGCGTCTTCAAAGGCGAGTTTTTCCGAGAGAATCAACACCCCATTGGGTAACAGGCCATCCCAGATTTTTTTTAGTAGCGCTTGGCGTTCTTCGATAGGGATAAATTGCAGGGTGAAATTTAAAACCACTACCGATGCGTTACTGATGTTTATGCCTTGAACCTGAGCTTCGACCAGCTCGACGGCTACTTCACCCGAGTCGGCGTCCATCACCTGTTGGCAACGGCTGAGCATGGCCGATGAGTTGTCCACGCCGATAATCTTGCAGTCAGCCGCTTTGATGCTGTGACGCATG
>CBIMZH010000041.1:0-10669 GCA_966248255.1 uncultured Cellvibrio sp. | reverse complement strand
GTTGTTGGTATTTTGCTGATTCACTGCTGTCACCTAATTTTTTAGATTAATTTTTTAAGGCTAGGTGTTAATGATTAGCGGTCGTATTTTTAGCTGCGTCGCTTTTAGCCGCATTGACCAGTTGCACATTGCGCCTGTCGATCAAGCGCTGAATATTGCTGAGCGAGGCAAGTACATAGTTAGCCAGCAACAGCAGGCCCGAGCGGTGCAATTTGCCCAGAGTGGCATCATCCAGGTTGAGCAGTTTTTCCTGGTTAATGGTGTAGTTGCCAGTCAGGTTAATTTTTTCGCGATCGTTAAAAGCAATTTCCAGTTTGACCGGCTCTATAAGTTCCAGCTGCAAAAAAGCTTCAAACATGGCTTTACTTGCATCCATACCCTCGTGAATCAAACCGAGCAGGCCGGTTACTTTTTCCAGATAGGGGCTGTTGCCGCCAAACTCCAAAAATACCGCTTCGCCCTCATCGTTTTTGCTGATGCGCGGGCTCTCCATATTCACTAGCACCATGGGCACCTTAACCATTTGCCCATCCTGCTCTTCATCGCGAAAGCCAATTAAAAATGGCTCGCGCGCCAAAACCGCGGGCACATAATCGGCATCCCAACCCTGATCGTTTAAAAACAAATTCTGGCCTTTTTCAAAACCCAGCAGCACTACCGATTGAAATTCGCCGGTCTCGCCATTTTTGCGAAACAAAATGGGGTATTCCTTTTGCAGCTCGCGAAACTCGGTGGGCATGGCCAGGGTGTTGCTAACCGCATCGCCAAATTCGGCGCTCTTGCGGGTAATAATTTTTAAACCCTGATGATTAATATTATTGAGCAATTCAGTTTGCATAATAGGCTTCTCTGTCATTCTCGCCGCACAGGGTGTGCGGTGAGTTTACGGTTGGATAACCCCGTCATTGGTTGACTTAATCATTATTAAATTGGCGGGAAGCTATGGTGTTGTAAATGGCTTAAGAGTTGACGATTACTGGGCAGGCCATTTAAAAACTTTTTCAGTTTTGCCTGGGTTTCTGCGTATTTTTCACGGGCCAGCGCCGGCTTGTCCATGGCTCGCTCATACTCGGGCAATTGCGTTTCAAAACCCATGCCGTAGATTACGCAGAGATAACTGGCGGCGGGAAAGAGCTCCTCAACCATGGGGAAATCGCGCAGATTGGGCACCCGGTAACGCCACAGTTGCAGCAGCTGCTGCAGGCGCTCACTCATGGTTTCCGGTTTAATCTGATCGCACCAGTAGTCGCTGTCGCGGCGTTCGCTGAGCACATAGTGCAGCTTGAGAAAATCGACAATGCTGTCCCAGCGGTAAGTAAACAGCTGATTAAAGCGTTTGGCAACCACCTCCATGGTGGCGCGGGTAAGCGGCAATTCATCGCGAATAAATTGCGCCGAGAGTTCCACCATCACCAAGGCCGAGGCCTCCAGCGGTTCAATAAAACCGGCGGCCATGCCTATGGCGACACAGTTGCGCTGCCAGAATTTTTGCCTGTGCCCGGCCTGGATATGCAGTTTGCGCGTGCTCAATTGCTCGGCCTTGGCCGCGCCAATAGATTGCGCCGCATACTGGCGCAGCTGCTGCTCGGCCGCCTCATCGCTCTGGTGCGCACTGGAATAGACATGGCCGACACCGCGGCGACTGGACAGGCCTATATCCCAGATCCAGCCGCAGGTTTGCGCCGTGCCTATGGTCGCCGAAGCGACAGGGCTGTCTTCCGCTGCATAGGGCACCTGGGTGGCTATGGCGCGATCATTAATAGATAAATGCTGCTTGCTGACAAAAGGCACGCCCAGGTGTTCACCCAGCAACAGGCAGGCGGTGCCGCTGCAATCGATAAACAGGTCGCCGCTAACCGCGCCATGTTCGCGGGTCATAAGCGCGGCTATATCGCCATCTTCCGCCGACTGCACCTGCACTACATGATCGAGAATATGTTTGACACCCAGCTTTTGCGTGCAATGGCGCATCAGCATCTGGCCGAACTTGCCCGCGTCCAGGTGATAGCCATAGTTGGCCACGGCGGCAAATTCCGGGGTGGCCGGCTGTTTGGGCGCACGCCCGGCATCGCACAGGCCCACCTGCTCGCAAAAGGCCTGGGTAAAACTCTGCTGCAGGCCGCTGTGGCGCCAGGCGCTATAGAGGTTGGCTTCGCCCAAGCCATTGGGCAGGGTAAACGGGTGATAGTAACGGTCGCTGGCGGTGCCGTTGCGCCAGCCGACAAACAGCGAGCCCTGCTTGAATGAGGCGCTGCACTCGCGGATAAATTCACTCTCCGACAGACCTATACGCTCCAGCGTTGTGCGCATTGACGGCCAGGTGCCCTCGCCTACGCCAATAGTGGCCACGTCGGGTGATTCCACCAGGGTTATCTGCAGGGCTTGGGGATTTTTGCTGTTGTGTTCGGCGGCCAATAGGCCAGCTACTAGCCAACCGGCTGAGCCACCGCCAAGAATGACGATATGTTGAATGGGTTTATTCATAGCTACTGCTTCGTAGTTTGGGCTCCAGGGCCCTTCTTATAATTTATCTGCCGGAGAAGAGAGGCTAGGTCTCCAGGCTTATTGCTTGCGTAGTATTTGCCGTTGTTTAGCCAGAAGCGCAGCCACGCCCAAACGGGCAGCCAGATGCGCTGCCGGCAATTATCACACAGCTGGCCAGGCGCCGCACCCTCTGGCTGAGCACCTGGCTGGCAGCAGCGCTAGCCTGTAATTAAGCCCTTGGGCATCCGGCCTGCCGCCTGGGCCAGGGAGTATGCCCAGCGCAGCAGCTGCAGGATTTGATACATAACAAATCCGCACCAGTTTCGCTAAGAGTCGGGCGACAGAATTTAGCAGACAATAAGACTCATCAGCCAAAAACTTGCTTATCTAAGTCCGCAAAATATCGCAAAAATATATCCGCTCCTGGATAGACTAAGCGACAGTAAGCGATAGACTAGGCAACAGCAATTTAAAAAAATCACCGCCAATAAATAACAAAATATTCCTATGTCCAACAGCCAGTTTTTACCTCAGCGCCATCACAATTTTAACTATCAGCTGGATTATGTCGGCGAAGAAAAAACGCCTGTGTTAATTGTGGATAATTTTCTCGAGCAGGCAGAGGGGCTTTTAGGATTTGCCGCCAAATACGCTGAGTTTCGCCCGGGGCTGGATTTTTATCCCGGCATTCAAGCCAAGGTGCCGGATTTTTACGCCCAGACTATCCCGCGCTATTTGGGCGAACTCATTTGCCAAAGCTTTGCGCTGGAGTTGGAGCAAATAAATTTTTCTCAATCCATGTACTCCATGGTGTTATTCCCACCAGCGCAGTTGGCCGTTGCGCAAACTCGCCCCCATGTCGATACAGTAAAAGCCAATAAAATTGCCACAGTGCACTATTTGTGTGGAGCAGAAAAAGGCGGCACTTCGCTCTATCGCCACAGGGCCACAGGCTTTGAGCGCTTGACTCAGGCGCGCATGGAGGAATACGGCGCTCACCTGGAAACTGAAGCTAAAGACACTCGCTATCACCAGCAGTATATCTGCGGCTCTAACGATTATTATGAAGAGATAGCGCGCTATGAAGCCCGCTTTAATCGCCTGCTAATGTACCCGGGCGATGTGCTTCACGCACCGGCAATTCCTGCAGATTTTGATTTCAGCCCCAGCTTTAGCAGCGGGCGCTTAACACTAAATACCTTTATTCATTTGAAATAGTCTGCTGGCCCCAGGCTATAAGCCGCATTATTTACGGGGCCGCTTTACAAAAGTGCTCAATATAATTTTGGTGACTGGGCAGGCGCGCAATCGTCTGCTGAATACGGCCGCGAATATCGGCGAGAAAGGCTGTCAACTCTGCTTCATCCATAGCGGACGCCAGCGGATGCCATTGCTCAGGCAATAGCCCCTGCCCCAGCATTACCTGCACCCAGGAGGCTTCAACAAATAAATCCTGAGTTTCGACAAATACTTTGCCCGTCTGGCTGAACATTTCCATGCGTTTTTGCAGCGATTTGGGAATGTCCATATTTTTACAAAAGCGCCAAAAATCTGTGTCCTCACGCTGGGTTTGGCAGTAGTGCAAAATAATAAAATCGCGAATATTGAGCACTTCAGCTTTCATCTGGCGATTGTACTCATCTCTGTCGCAATGGCGGATGCCCGCCGCGGGGAACATTTCCAGCAGGCGAGTAATACCGCGCTGAATCAAATGAATACTGGTGGATTCCAGCGGTTCAATAAAACCACTGGCCAGGCCCAGGGCGATTACGTTTTTATTCCAGTATTTCAAACGCTGACCAGCGCGATACTTGATGACCTTTGGCTCAGTTAATAACTCACCCTGGATATTTTCCAGCAGGGTTTGCCGCGCCGCCTCATCGGACATAAAACGGCTGGAATACACCAGACCATTGCCCACGCGGTGCTGCAGTGGAATTCGCCATTGCCAACCGGCGCCATGGGCTATAGAGCGGGTATAGGGAATGGCCTCACCCACAGCCTTGGTTTGCACAGCTATGGCGCTGTCGCAGGCGAGCCAGTGGGACCAGTCTTCATAACCTGTATGCAGCGCCTGCTCTATCAACAGGCCGCGAAATCCGCTGCAATCGATAAACAGATCTGCATCTAGCTCGGCGCCATTTTCCAGACGAACACTTTTAATCGATTGATCCGGATGTTGCTGCACCCCAACGACCTTGCCCTCTATTCGTGTTGCGCCCCAGCCCTCAGCTTTGAGGCGCAGAAATTTGGCGTAGAGCCCGGCATCTATATGGTAGGCATAACTAATGGCCGAGTTGGGCGTGTGCGCAAACTTGTTGTGCAGCGCCGCCTGGGTTTCCAGCGAGTAGTCAGCAAAAGGATGGTCGATACCCAGGGCCAGGCCCCGGCGCCAGAAATGTTGAAAGCTTGCCGCCCAGGCATCTTTGCCCGGGCGGCCAAAGGCGTGAATATATTTTTCACCCTGGCACTGCCAGTTTTCAAAACTGATGCCCAGTTTGATGGTGCCTTTTACCTCGGTTAAAAACTCCTGTTCGTTAATATCCAGATAGCGATTAAATAACACCAGCGGCGGCACAGTCGCTTCGCCAACACCCACAGTGGCAATCTCATCCGACTCCACCAGCGTCACCTGCAGGCTTTTACCCAGCATACGACTGAAGGCGGCAGCAGCCATCCAGCCAGCGGTACCGCCGCCGACGATCAAGAGTTTTTTTATGGGAACTTGACTGGTCATTGTTATTCTCGACTTCGCATAAGCCCGCGAAATATTTTAACGATTTAGTTGATTGAGCAGGCGCGCGCGAATTCGCCGTGCATTATCTTCGCTCAATTCCCCCAACAGGCCTCTGGCGGACTCGGGAATATGCGCAAGTGCATCTGGCGCCTGAGCAAAAACAAAGTGATCAAACATCTGCTGCCAGGCGCGACGCTGGGGTGCAGATAATTCGCGTATAGCCAGCACCGCGTGGTAGAGCGCATTGACCGCCTTGCCATAGTGTACAGGCACATCCATAAACCAGTAGTTAAGCAGAATATTGAGCGATTCCAAACTCTCCACATGGTGCCACCACATGCTTGGAATAAACAGTGCATCGCCCGGCTCCAGCTCGGCCACCTGGGCGTGCTTTAAAGCTTCGCGAAATTTGGGAAAGCGGGCAAAATCCGGCTGATAAAAATCCACCAAACTGATTGGCTGACCGGCGGGCGTTTTATCCAGCGGCCCCACATAGAGATTATCCAGCTGCTCAAAGGGGAAGAGGGTAAAGCGGCGCCTGCCTGCCACACAACAGGCGATATTCAGCGGGCTATCCCAGTGGGCGGCAATGCGACAGCGATTGGATAGCCAGATGCTGGCCAGCGGCTGGGCGCCCTGGTCGCAGGCAAAAGGCCAGTGCAAATCATTTTGCCCGCGCAGGCCGGGCAAGTAATCATCCACCGAGGTGGAGCCAATATAAATACTGGGCGGTTGGGCATTGCTCGCCTGCAAATTTAACTGCTTTAACGCGAAATCCAGTTTGGTATTGACCGTATCGTAATTAAAACCGGTGAGCTGTTGATCGTAAAAAATACGCCCGCCAATTTCCGGCTTGCCTAAAAAGGCCGGCACTTCCTGGCCGCGATAAAATTGCAGCAGATACTCGCTTACCGCTTGCGCAGATTGCAAACCCGCCTTTACCAAGGGCCAGTCAGCTACCAGCGCTTTTAATAGCAGCGGCACCTCCGAGGCAAGGACCTCGGCGGGAATTGTACTTGGCGTTAGGCCCTTAATAATTTTTACTGGCGTGTCTACTGCTATCATTTTTTCTGAAAGTTTATTTAAGACGAGGTTAATTCAGATAAATTTCTAGACAGAAATTTTCGCTTCCAGGCGCGCAATCAACTTGGCCACATTGGCCTGGGAGGCGAGCATCATATGAATATATTCGAGAAAACCCTGGCGGTGCATTGCCAGTATGGCGGCATCGCTCAGCGCTGCCAGTTTTTCCTCATTAATGGTATAGAGCCCAGCCAGAGTATTTTGCTCACCATTTTTTAGGGTGATTTCCAAAGCGATGGTTTCCAGCAATTGCTGCTGCAGCAGCGCATCGGCAAACTGCTCGTTTAACTGATTGCCGTACTGAATGTAGTCGAGCATATCTATAACGGATTCGAGATAGGTCGAGTAGCCGCCGTGGGCAAGAAATACCGGTTCGCCTTGCGTTTCGCTGACCCTTGGGCTGGCCATATCGACATAGACCATCATGCCCGCGCGCGTCTGGTCTTTACCCGCTTGGCCAGGCTGCATGCCAATTAAAAAAGGGCGGCGCTTAACCGATACCGGAATGTAATCGGCATCCCAGGCAGAGTCCTTCAGAAACAGGTTTTCCTCCTGACGCAGGCCCAAAAGTGCGACAGGATAAAAGCGACCATTGTCAGCATTCTTGCGCAAAAAAATCGGGTATTCATTTTGTACCGAGCGAAATTCCTGCGGAAAGGTCATTACCGCCATTTCCTGGTCGCCATAGGCGGCGCCGTGATCGCGAATTACGCGCAGGTTTTTGTGGTCGATATTATTGAGTTGTACAAAATTGGACATAGGTTTCTCTCCAGCCGGTTTTGGCATTTGCGCTTGGCACTTATCATTAAGCACTTAACACTTAGCAAGTGGCGCTGCCTTATTAAAATTATTTTTTGCTAAAAAGCCGCTGTTGCCAGCGGCTTTTTTGTTTTTACCGCAACTAAACCGATTAGAAGGTGTAACGCACACCCAGGTTGTAACGCGCACCTGCATCTACATTGCTGTAGAGCATGTGTTTGTCACGACCATACTGATGCAGTTTCTCGTCAGTCAGGTTCAAACCTTCCAGCGAAATCACCAGGTTATCGGTCAGGTCGTAGCTGATGCTTGCGTCCAGCTGGCCATAGGCGTCTGTGTAGCGTGGGTTATCACCCTGGTTATCACCCTTGCTGGCGAGGAAGGAATCGCGCCAGTTGTAAGCGATACGCACCTGCAAACCATTGGCGTCGTAGAAGCCCACCAGGTTAGCCGAGTCGCTCAAACCATAGATTGCAAACTGGTCTTCAACTGAGACATTGTCAAACGCCACATCTGAATCCACATTGGTGTAGTTGGCCTGGAAGCCAAAACCTGATTCAAAGGTGTGTTGAATCGCAAGCTCCACACCTTTGAGGTTTACTTCTTTATTGTTCACCGGGGTGTTAACCACGAAGGGCAGCAGTGGATCTTCTTCCAGTGCGAAAATATGCTTGCTAACCGCATCGGAACTCTCGGGGAAGTGCTCCAGAATATACTCCTGAATCTTCGCCTGATCATTGCCTACTGCGGCTGCCGCTTCCTGCCAGCGGGGGCCGTTGTACACTGTGTGGAAATCGCTGGTGATGTTAAGTACACCGTTGCCGATAAAATCTACAACCTTTTTCTTGAACACACCCATGGACACATAGCTGGCATCCGCGTAATACCACTCGGCAGAGAAATCAAAGTTGGTAGATTCCAGTGGATCCAGATCCGGGTTGCCTTTGGAGGCTTCACCCTGCGCAAAGCGCGGGCTGGAGTTCCACACAAAGCCACCTTTGATTTGATCGTAGTTGGGGCGGGCAATAGTTTTACTTGCCGATGCGCGCAACTTGATGTCCTCAGTAACCGCTATGTCGAAATCCAAATTAGGCAGAGTTTTTTCGTAAGCGCCCTTTTCGGATTCTGAGGCTTCGTCCAGCGCCACCAGCGAGTACTCGTTACCACCGTTCCATTGAATCAGGTTGGAGTACTGTGGCAGGTAAGAGGTTGACTTAACATCGGTAGTTTCGTGGCGCACACCAATGGTCAGGTGTGCAGGCATGCCACCAAGTTCGTGAGCCAAATTAAACTGGATGTATTCCCAGCTGGATTCTTCCACGGTTTTTTGATCGGCGAAGCCGTCATCTTTCAGACGCAAATCGGTAGTCGCACAGTAGGCCCAGGGACAGGCGCCATTGTTGTTGTCGGCAGAGCCGTACAGAGTTGCCCCTGCAGCCACCAATTCATTCCAGTCGGCGCGCACAAAAGTGTTGAACAAATCTGGCGTGCCTGTGGGCAGGCTGAAGTAGTTGGACAGCTTGTCAGTGTGCCAATAGGTAGCCGGAATATCGCCTACACCGTTTTCACCCTGCACGCCGTTCCAGCTACCCTGGTTTTGCATCTGGTGGCCGAGGAAGAAATAGCGGTTATCAATTTCGTTGGCGCCCAAGCCAAACTGCACGCTCTCAATGATGTTGTCATCAAAGCTGTAGCTGCCCTTAAGTTGGTACTCGTCTACAGTTGAATCCTGCATACGCACCTTGAAGGAGTTGCCGGTCAGCTGCTCACGCGACAGATCTGGCGCCGAACCTGTGTTGGGAATTGGCAGCGGAATTTTGTCGGTGTCTGGGTCCAGGTCGTGATCATAGCCGGGCTGCAGATCCTGGTCGGCGTAGCCAAGCTGGATATAGGGAATGTCAGTATCGAAATGGGTAGTGGTGCGGTAGTTGTAGAAAACACCGTTGTTGAAGGTGTTGTCATTACCCCACTTGCCATTGGGGCCAGAGAATGAAGTCGAGTGATGTGCATCCAGCTCCAGGGTCAGGTGGTCAGTAGCATCCCACTTAACATTCAGGCCGCTAGACTTGAGGTCGGACTTGGCCAGGTTGTAGGCCATAGAGCTGTCGATCTCGTGGTAGCCGCTCTCTTCGGTGTAGCTGATTGGGTAGGCAACTTCAGTATCGCTCCACTCAACATCCACAATCGGGCCGCGGTTGTACCACATACCAGTGGCGTGGCGATCTGTCTCAGTTTCCTGATTTACATACAGATAGTCTGCCGTCACTGTCAGCTGTTCTACCGGTTTGTATTGCAGGGTCAACTGGCCATTCAGGCGCTTGCGGTTAACTTCGGTCATGGAGTAGCCGATGTTTACCGGAATCGCATAGGTTTTGCCGGCAGGCGCCATTCCCGCAGGCACATCGGCCCAGCTGCCTTTACCGTCTTTATCGTGCACAAACCAGCCGCCTACTTCGGCCGCGTTGGCACCGCTGTTGCGCTCCTGATAGCTGGCAGTTACCGCCACACCAATAGTGTCGTCGGCAAAGGTGTTGCTAAACAGGCCGGAGATTTCCGGGGTGATGTCATCTTTAGTGGAAGACTCGTCATAAACACCTTTCACCCCCACAGTGGCTTTGAGGCCAGGGCTTTTCAGCGGACGCGGGGTAACTATATTGATCAGCGCGCCCATACCGCCCGACTGCACATCAGCGCGACCTGATTTGTAAACTTCTACCCCGGATACGCCTTCGGAGGCCAGGTTGGCAAAGTCGAAGGAGCGGCTGGTACCAAAGGAGGAGGCTGGCATCTGACGACCGTTTAGGGTCACCAGGTTGTAATCGCCAGCCAGACCGCGCACGGTCACCTTGCTGCCTTCGCCGTTGACGCGGTCAATCGATACGCCGGGAATACGCTGCAGTGATTCGGCCAGGTTGGTATCCGGCATCTTGCCTATATCTTCGGCGGTGATGGCATCCACCACCCCCACGGCATTGCGCTTAACATCCATAGAAGCCTGAATGGAGGCGCGAATACCGGTAACCACAACCTCTTCTACATTGCCGTCTTGTGCCAGAGCCTGACCGCTCATACCCAAAAGGGCATAGGAGGTGACCGCAGTGGCGAGTAACTTTTTGTTAAAGTTGATAGGTTTTTGCATGAATTTGATCCTCGAACCTTTATTGTTATGTAACTCTCTCTTGTCGCTGCACCCGGATTAGGTGTTGCTCCCTAAAGCCAGTTACTGGATGGTCTTACTTTGCTGGGGCCACACCCGCTGTTGATGCGATCCCGCGATACCATAGTTACAAAGAGCAAAAGTCCATGCGTCCGAGTATCTGCCATAGCCCGCTGCTCGGACGTTCGAGTGAATTTCCTCAAACCCTATTAAATATCTTTAATAAAAACAGTCACTTATGAATATTTTTAAAAAAACGTCCCAGTTTTAGCCGTGTAGTTCAGTTACAGGTTCTAGCAAAATCAAGGCAGCTGAACTCTGGCTTTGCGCTCAAACCTTAATCAATCAGGCGAAATCCGCCCGAGCCACCCGGCCAGCAGCTGAGCAGAATTCGAGCATATATATAGAAGCGAGAGAGACCAGTACGAGAGGAGGGCGAAAGGATAGGG
>CBIMZH010000040.1:0-10674 GCA_966248255.1 uncultured Cellvibrio sp. | reverse complement strand
GCTCAGCCTTAACGAGCGGGTGACCTCGATTGATGCACCTATAGGGTTATCCTCTGATCGCACTGTTGCGGATACCATCGCTGACACCCATGTGTCTGATCCAGCTGCGCTGCTGCAGGACAGTGATCTGACCACGAGTTTAGATCATTGGCTTGATGAGCTTACCGAAAAGCAGCGGGAAGTTTTGGCGCGTCGCTTTGGCCTGCGCGGCTACGAAGTGAGCACCTTGGAGGAAGTCGGTCACGAAATTGGATTGACTCGTGAGCGTGTGCGTCAAATTCAGGTTGAGGCATTAAAACGTTTACGTGACATTATGGAAAAGCAGGGGTTGGATAGCGAGGCGCTTTTTAGTAACTAACTATTTCCCCATTGATCCAGTAAGCAAAAAGGCGGATATTCCGCCTTTTTGCATTTTAGGGCTTTAATTTTGAACTTAGCTTAGTAGCGCCATTGCGGCTTCCATGTCAGCGCTCAAGTCTTCTGAGTCGTGCATGTCCATTGCGGGGTCAAGGCCAAGGCGCTCAAAGGCGCGCACTTTTGAAAAATCAATTTTCGCCAGTGGCGAGTCGGAGCCTAAATAGCTTTGCAGCATGGCAACAGTAACTATATCGCCGTAGTCTGCTTTCGCAGGGCTGCGTTCAAAGTCAATATGTTGTGTAGGGACGTGCGCCAGCTCTTCGGGGAACCCCCAGGTCTTTAATATTAAATCGCCTATAGGGGCGTGAATTTTGTCGATTACTGAGTCCAGGGTAAAGCTGTCCTTTAGTAGTGCCGGGTGCTCTTCTGCGTAAGTAAGAATGGGGAGTACACCAATTTTATGGACCAGGCCTGCCAGTGTGGCTTGGTCGGGGCGAAGTCGGGTGTAATGCTTGCAGAGTACGTGACTTATCCCGGCGATTTCACTTGAGCGGCTCCAAACTTCCCGCATGCGCATATCTATCAAATCCGAAGTGGCTTGAAACATCTGTTCCATTGCCAGGCCTGTTGCAATGTTGCAGGTATAGTGAATGCCTAGGCGCATCAATGCGGCGCGCAAGTCTTCAATGGGACGACTGGCTCGTAAAAGAGGACTGTTGGCAACTTTTATCAGGCGCGCGCTCATGGCGGCGTCATTGCCAATGACGCCGACTAATTTATCAATGTCGGCATTTGGATCGTCCGCCACCTCGCGCACTTTTAAGGCTACTTCTGGTAGGGTTGGAAGTACCAATTGGTCATTTTTGATTGCGCTGATAATTTCTAGGCGGACTTTTTCTACCACTTGACTCATAAATAAATCCTGCTCTGAGTTCGGTTAGGTGTTGGCTCAGTTTTTAGGTATAGCATAAGGAAGCTTGAGGGGGATAAGTTTCTCCGTTGATCCTTCAATATATAGATCGTCAATATGCTCATCAAAAGCTGACACTAATGCCTCAAACGTTGAGTCATTTGTTTTACTAAAATTGACTAGGTTGCCTGCGTCTTTCCCGGTGGAATTAACCAGCTTTTTACCCGCGCTCAGCAGACTCTCAAGAGCTGGTGTAAAGGCGCCTTCAATACGATAGAGGCGGCGCTTTTGGGTTCCGCGATAGTGCATGCGAGCGACAATTTCCTGGCCGGTATAGCAGCCCTTTTTAAAACTGACCGCGTTAACCTCGGTAAGGCTTAGGTCCTGTGGCGTAAATAGCTCGGTAGTTTCTGGCAATATGGTTGCTATACCTGAGCGAATAAGTTCCAGGGGGCCAGGATCGGCCTGACCTGTTGCGATTTGTGTAGCGTTTGCTGGTGCATTGGCTGTTTCGCCGCTCTTGGGTTGCCAGTATTCCCAATGATTTTCGCCAAGGCGAATTAGGATGCCTTGTTCGCGTTGCTGCCATTGATGAATTTTGCTCAGTTCAATGCCGAAGTTTTGTTTAATAGATTGGATTACTTCCTTGCCTGCAAATGTAAGGGATGAAAATTCGTCGCTTAGATTTGTAATTTTTGCTTTAGAAAATACAATGTATTTGCCCAGTGATTCGCAGACCTTTTGAGCTAAGGATTTAGGAAGCCGCAAATAAATTTCTTCGGGGCTTGCGGCGATTAATAAGAAGTTGGCAATAACTCTCCCCTTAAGAGTGCACTGTGCTCCCAAAAGGGCTTGGTCAGCAGTTAACTCGCGAAGATCACAGGTCACTTGGCCCTGAAGAAATTTGCTGGCATCTGGCCCCTTAATAGAAAGAAGCCCGAAATCTTCGGTTGTTGAAATGCTGTTATTGACTGGGGTAGGGGTGTGCGGATTCATAAGTCTGTATGTGCCATGTATGTTGGACAAGATTTTAACATGCAGTCAGCTTAGGGAATCAGGCGGGTTACCTAAAATCTGCGCGAACAGCTTGGGGGGGGATAGCCAATTGCTCAGGATTTGAGCGGGGCTGCTCTGGCGTTTTTCACGCGCTGGAGCGATATAGAGGCAAAGTCTGTCCCTGAGCGACAAGCGTGATGGTGAATTAACAATAATATCAATTACCAAGTGGCTGACCTACAGATTGGGCGTTTCATGTTAAATAAATTTCAATTTTGGCGATTCTCTCCCGCGTTTGTGCGTTTATACGGAGTGATTGTTTATGGTGTTATCACCATATTTGTGCTTTGGGGCTATGACTTTTTGCCGGAAAAAGTAGTCCGCATTTGGCCCAATTCGCAGACTCCAAAATACATTTATTCCGACCCGGATGACAATGGGGCGCCCTATGTGCGCTGGTTGGATTATGACGGCCTGAAGCTGATTTGTGATATTCCCAGCGACGGTCGCACACATTTTTGCGGCTTTGATGTTTACATCGGCGGTGGTCAGGGATCTGAGGGGCTGGATCTTACTGAGTTTAAAACTGTTCTGATGGATTTGGATTATGTCGGCCCGGATACGCGACTTCGTTTTTATATGCGTAATTATTTGCCGGGCTTTTCTGATATTCAGGATTTACAAACGGCGCAATTTAATAATGTGAATATTCCGGTTAAGCATTTGCGGGATGAGTTGCTGCTTAATTTTAGCGAGTTTTCCGTCGCGGATTGGTGGACTAGCGGCTACCGCGCCTCGCGCGAAAGTTCAATTCCCAGTTTTAAGCATGTGGTGGCTTTTGGGGTGGATCTGAGTTATCCCGCGCCTGCGGGTGAACATATTTTGCATCTGCGAAAGTTAGAGTTTGTGGGTAGCTGGATTAAACGTGAAAACTGGTATTTGGGAATATTACTCTTCTGGTTGGCGGTGTTTATGGGCGGTGGGGCGTTTAAGCTCGCCAGGCTCTCACGGCAGCAGCATCAGGATGCGCAGCGACTGCATGCACTCTTAACGCAAAACAGTGAATTGTCGGCGTCTACTGCCAAATATCGCCAGCTTTCTGCGACCGATCAATTAACCGGGCTGTTAAATCGGCATGGATTAATCGATTTCCTTGAGAAAAATCAGCTGATAGATCAGACCTCTGGCCTGGCGCTTATCATCACTGATTTGGACTATTTCAAGGCAATTAACGATGTTTGGGGTCACGACAAGGGGGATCTGGTGCTTAAGCATGTCGCCAAACGTCTGGCGGCAAATCTGCATAAGACAGACAGGATTGGTCGCTGGGGCGGCGAGGAATTCGTTATAGTTTTGCCAAGCACCAGTTTAAAAGAGGCGCAGGCTGTGGCCGAGCAGTTGCGTTTGTTGGTTGCGGAACAGTTATTTCCAGGCTTGTCAGGGGTGAAAGTCACCTTGAGCCTGGGGGTTGGTCAGGGCGCTGCCGAGATGACATTTGACACCCTGTTTCAATCGGTTGATGAAGCGCTCTACCAGGCTAAGGCGGAGGGTCGGAATCGGGTAATTTGCGCAGATTAGCTATGCAGGCTTGGCAACTTGATATAATGCTGGTTTTGAATTCGTACATAGGTGTAGCGCTTGGAAATTAATCGTCTTATCTGGGGAAGTCGTCGTGGAATGCTTGAATTGGATTTGATCCTTTTGCCTTTTTTGGAAAAGGTATATCCAAACTTGGAGCAGGCCGACAAAGAAAGCTATTGGGCTTTGCTCGAAGAGCAGGATCAGGATATGTACGCTTGGTTTATGCGTCGCGAAGATCCGGCGAACCCTGCACTGCAACGGATTGTGGATATTATTCGTGCCAATACCGGACTGCAAAAAGGCAGTAAATAAAACGTCTAGATTAACGGGCGAGGGGGTGGCCAAGGTCAAACCCCTACCAGCCCTTGGCCCTATAGTCTTGCATCCATCGCGGCAATTGCGAGTGCTAAGACAGGGCTTCCTAATTTGTGTCTGCCTGGGTCTTTGGGTTTCTTTATCTCCCTGGATCAGCAGTACACCCGCCAGCTTGTTTCTGCTAATTCCGCTTTCTCTGGCTTTACTTGTTGTTTGTGTAAGAGGCACTCATAGCCAATCGCCTGGTTTTTTGTTGGTGGACAAGGGTGAATGGCAGTTGAGCCAAATGGGTTCAGACCGGCGTCAGTGCTTGAGCGAGGCGCGCGTTTGGCCCTGGGTGGTAATTTTGAAGTTTTACCCTCTGGAGCCAGAGGGGGAGCCGCGCTTTTCCCACAGTCGCTATTTGGTGGTGATGCGAGATGCTGTCAGCGAGGAGGACTTTCGTGCGCTTTGTCGCTGGCTGCGGCTTTGTTTGCCGCGCCAGCGAAATCCTGCCAAGGTTTAGCCTTTACTGACGATGATGTTTTGGCCAGCGAAGTTGGTTGGTACCAGAATGGTATCCCGTGCTATGGGAGATTTTTGCGGGTAGTCCAGCGAATAATGCAGGCCGCGGCTCTCTTTCCTTTCATGGGCTGAGCGGATAATTAGCTCGGCCACCGTGGCCAGGTTGCGCAATTCGATCAGGTCACTACTCACCTTGTAGTTGCTGTAGTACTCGGCAATCTCCTTTTGTAATAGCTTGATTCTGTGGGTGGCTCGCTCCAGGCGCTTGTGGGTGCGGACAATACCGACATAGTCCCACATAAAGCGGCGCAACTCGTCCCAGTTGTGGGAGATAACCACGTCTTCATCTGAATCTGTAACCCTGGTGGCATCCCATTGGGGGGATGGGTCAGGGGTGCCGATATTGTGCAGTCGCGAAAGTATGTCTTTGGCGGCGCTTTGGGCATAGACAATACATTCCAGTAGCGAGTTGCTGGCCATGCGGTTGGCACCGTGCAGGCCAGTAAAGCTGGTTTCGCCAATGGCATAGAGGTTGCGCAAATCGGTGTGACCGCGGTGATCTACCACTACGCCGCCGCAGGTATAGTGAGCAGCAGGTACCACCGGGATAGGCTCCTTGGTGATATCTATGCCGAACTCCAGGCAGCGGGCTTTAACCGTGGGGAAGTGTTCGCTAATAAACTCCGGGGATTTGTGGCTGATATCCAGATAGACGCAGTCGCAACCCAGGCGCTTAATTTCGTGGTCAATGGCGCGCGCGACTATGTCTCTGGGGGCTAACTCTTCGCGCTCATCAAAGCGCGGCATAAAGCGTTCGCTACTGGGCAGGCGCAAATAGGCGCCTTCGCCGCGCAGGGCTTCGGTGATCAAAAAGTTTTTCGCTTTGGGGTGATAGAGGCAGGTGGGGTGAAATTGGTTGAATTCCATATTGGCGATGCGGCAGCCAGCGCGCCAGGCCATGGCAATACCGTCGCCGCTGGCTGAATCCGGGTTGCTGGTATAAAGGTAAACCTTGCTTGCACCGCCAGTGGCCAACACCACGACCTTTGCCTGAAAAACTTGCACTGTATCTGATTGGGTATCCAGCACATAGGCGCCGGTGCAGCGCAGCATGCGCGAATCCTGATCTGCCTGGGTAATCAGGTTTACCGCCACATGGTGCTCAAAAATTTCAATATTAGGTTGGCTCTTCACCTGGTCGATAAGGGTGGAGTGAACTGCCTGGCCGGTGGCATCGGCGCTGTGGATTATTCGCCGATGACTGTGGCCGCCCTCTTTGGTGAGGTGATAGTCGCCGCCCTCAGTCTCCTTGGTGAACATTACCCCCTGGTCGATCAGCCACTGAATCGCGGCTTTACTGTGCTCCACGGTAAAGCGCACAGCGTCCTCGTGGCAGAGGCCGGCGCCTGCAACCAGGGTGTCGGCAACATGAGCGTCTATTGAATCCTGGTCATCCAGTACAGCGGCAATTCCGCCCTGGGCAAACCAGGTGGAGCCGTGATTGACCAGGGTTTTACAGAGTACGGCAACCTTTGCCTGCTGGGCTAGACTCAAAGCCAGCGTTAAGCCGGCGGCGCCAGAGCCAATAACCAGTACATCGTGCAGGTGGTGTTTGTTCATCGCGAATCTCAATAGGGAAATCAACCAGTTAGCCCGCGCAGTATAGCAATCCTTGCGCTTCTGGCTAAGTTGTCCTTGGCTTGTAAGATTTTTCCTGTATAGCAGCGGCTGGTCGTATAATGGCCGCAGAACTTTTCAGCTAAGGCTCTGTCTATTGGCCAGTTCCTTTCAATAGCGTTCTTAAGCCACATGTCTGTAGTAATGATGAACACAAAGCCGTCACCTGCAAAAGTGGATGGCAATGAAGAGAAACATAGGCCGCTTCCCGGGAGGGAGGAGGCGCTTGGGGGTTATAGAATGACAGCGCAGCAAGCGCCCGATGTAGACCAGCAGCTGGTCGAACGTGTTCAAAAAGGCGATAAACGCGCTTTTGATTTATTGGTAGTGAAGTATCAACACAAGGTGTTGGCGGTAATTGGTCGTTTGATCCGCGACTCTGCCGAGGCGCAGGATGTGGCTCAGGAGGCCTTTATCAAAGCCTATCGCGCGCTGCCCAACTTTCGCGGTGACAGTGCCTTTTATACCTGGATTTACCGTATCGCCATCAATACCGCCAAAAACCATATAGTCGCGCGCAACCGCCGTCCGCCGTCCAGCGATGTGGATGTGGAGGATGCCGAGTTTTATCCGGGTAACGATGCGATTCACGAGATGAACACCCCGGAGCGCAATCTGCTCTGTGACGAACTTAAAGACACTATCGAGCAGGCGTTCCAGGATCTGCCCCCGGATTTGCGTACTGCAGTCACTTTGCGTGAGATGGATGGCTTGAGCTATGAAGAGATTGCCGAGGTCATGGATTGCCCCGTAGGCACCGTCAGGTCGCGAATATTCCGCGCCCGTGAAGCTATCGACAAACGTATTAAGCCACTGGTAGAGGACTTTTAATCCTTAAGCCGGGCAGTTGCTCGGTTGGGAAGGCCAAAAAAGAAATTTGCACATTTTTTTCAAATTTTGTGAACCAATCCTTACCCTCTGAGTCCTACTGAGTACGCAATAAGCAAGCGGATACCGGCAAATGGGCCCCAGGCCCCTGCGCTCCAGTGAGAGCGGTTGGTAAGTGAGCTAATCATTGTTTTATTGTTAACTGTTCGTCCTTTGATCGATTGTTCAGATTATCCAGTTCAGAATATTCAAGAGGCACCTGAAAGAATGTCAGAGCAAACCCAACAGCAAGCGCTAGAAGAGGCCTTGTCAGCGCTGCTGGATAACGAGGCTTCCGAGCTGGAAATTATGCGCCTGCTCAAGGCCTGCGACGGCCAAACCGAACTCAAATCCACTTGGGCGCGCTATCAGATTGCCAGTGCCTCAATGCGCAATGACCTGCCGACAGTTGCACCTGCGGATTTTGCATCGCGTATCAGTGCTGCAATTGCCGAGGAGGAGACCTATAGCGCTCCAGCTTCCAGCCAGCCAGCCGCACAGCAGTCGGCTCGGACACCTGGCGCCTGGTGGCAGCAATTGGGGCGTGTCGCTGTGGCTGCTTCAGTCGCTGGTGCGCTGGTTGTTGGTGTGCAGCAGTATCAGGGGCAGGGCAGTCAAGCCCTTGTTGCGGATTCAGCGTCTGCAGCCGCCAGCCAGCCGACACCTAGCGTAGTGCCTGCGGATTTGCCTTCTGGTATCAATGCACCGGCCCTGTCAGCGCGTACCGTTGCAGTCCAAAGCGGTTATGAAACTCGCCCTCAGGAGACTCGCCGCGTACTGTTTGTACCACGTCAGGAGGCCACCCCAACCTACAACGATGAAGTTAGTAGCTATGTTAACCAGCTGATTGAAGAGCATTCCGGCAATGCGGCGGCTAACAGTGGTCAGGGTATGTTGCCTTTTACCCGTGTCATTCTCACCGATGAAGAATAGCCGCAAGGGCATTTACCGAGCTTCAAGATTTATTTCCGCTTCAATCCCTCGCAATGAGCAGCTAAGCTGCTCATTGAATTCCCGCTAGAAGAGCCTCCCATGCGTATTTTTGCCCCTATAACCCCTTGGGTTTTTATCCTGGCTACAGGTCTATCCGCGTTAACCTGTGCTGCCCAGGAACCAGTTCCAGGTGGTACGCAGGATATACCGGAGGTGAGCGCTCAGCTGCTGGAGGTTGATGAACTCTTAACCAAGATGGCGACCAAATCGCATCAGCTTAATTACACAGGCACATTTACCTACCAGCGCAAAGATCACCCGGCGCTGCAGGGGTTCAAGGTTTACCACTGGGTTGAAGATGGCATTGAGCAGGAGCGGTTGCAGTATTTAAATGGCCAGGAGCGGGAGATTACCCGCTCGGGCAAAGCCACTGACTGTCAGTCCATGGGCGATGAACTTCTGCAAAGCAAGCTCCTCGGCCTGGGCAAAAATCAGGCGGGCCTGGCTGATTTTTATCGTTTTGAAGTCTTGAGCGGAGAGCGGGTGGCCGGGCGCGCCACCACCACTCTTACAGCTTTTCCACGCGATCAATTTCGCTTTAGTTACATTCTCAGTATTGATAACGAAACTGGCCTGGTGCTCAAATCCTGGTTGGTGGACGAAGCTGGGCGGCCGATGGAGCGCTACCAGTTTGTGGATCTGCAGTTAAATCCGGATTTGGCCGCAATCAAAAAGCAGCCTAAAGCCAAGTTGCACCGCGAAAGTGATGTGGATATCAGTGAATGCAACCCTGTCACCGCTAAAAGACCGGAAAAGTGGCAGTTGCTCTGGGAGCCACCCGGTTTTGCATTTGTGGGGCAAAAGGTGGTGCACGAGGACATAGACATGCTGATGTACACCGATGGCTTGACCTCTTTCTCAGTATTTATCGAACCGGCGCATTCCGCTATTCCCGAAGGTGTGGCCCAGCGCGGCGCCACTCTGGCGGTAATGGACTCGCTCAGGTTTCAGGACACTTTTTATCGTGTTACCGTAGTGGGTGAGATCCCCGTCGTCACCGCCCAAAAAATTGCGCAAAATATCGGTGGGATTTAGCCGCCAGAGCGCAAGGGCAAGAGGTAAACATGATTTTGGAAACCGGTAAAATTGTCTCGATTGAGGCTGATGGCGTATGGGTAGAAACTATCCAGCGCTCGGTTTGCGGCAGCTGCAAGGCGGAAAAAGGCTGCGGCCAAAGCCTGATGAGTAAATGGGGTGGGCGCACTTCCTATCTTTGGGTGTTACTGGATGGACGCAACCCCAGTGATTATCACCTGGGCGATGAAATCCAACTGGGAATCCCCGAGGACGTGATTGTTAAAGCCTCGCTGCTCGCCTATGTCATGCCGCTGATAACCCTGATTCTGGGTACTGTGATTGCCCATAACATCTGGGCGGAAGATGCCTATACCGCTATGGGTGCGCTACTGGGTTTGGTGCTGGGCGGGTTTATTTTGCGCTGGCACGCATACCTGAGTCGTAACGATAAGCGCCTGCAGCCGGTACTGGTGGACGAGCGCCAACCCTTAAAATTTTATTCTGCGGTACCGCACTGAGATGTTGCGCATTAGCGCTCAGGTGCAAATTCCCCTCACTGAAATCCAGCTCTGGGCGGTGCGCGCCCAGGGCGCGGGTGGGCAAAACGTCAATAAGGTGTCTAGTGCGATACATTTGCGTTTCGATATCCCCAAGTCGTCGTTAAGTGATACCTGCAAACAAAGATTAATTGCCCTGGATGACAATCGTATTACCCGCGAGGGCATACTGCTGATTAAAGCCCAGCGCTATCGCACCCAGGAGCAAAATCGCGAAGATGCGTTGCTGCGCCTGGCGGAGGTGATTCGCCAGGGGCTGCATCAGGATAAAACCCGCTACGCCACCAAGCCCACCTATGGCAGCAAGCAGCGTCGTCTCGAAGGTAAAAGCCAGCGCGCCGCGGTTAAGCAGGCGCGACAAAAAATCCGTTTTGATTAACTACCGGCGGCCAAATCAGCTCGATTTAACCTGGCATCGCCCCAGTCAGCCCAGAGCTGTTGCTGCAGTAAATCCAGATTCTCCCCCCGCGAATGCAGCATCCAATTGACCAGTGCTTTGGCCACATTGGGGTAGGCGTGTGCCGCCGGCGCCGGCAGTGGCAACCAGCGTGCAATAGTGTCGCGATCCAAGTGTTTGGCAACAGAGCCAAAACCGAGTTGCTCTAGCGCCAGGGCGTTGGACTGCTGCTCCATTTGCCCCTCAACCGGGTTTACCAATATTTTTTTACCCAACTGAATCGCCTCGCTGGGCAACTCAAAACCGGCGCTGCAAATTACCCCTTCGCAGTTGTGCAAATCCCGCTGAAAACCTTCGCGCGAAAAAGGGCGCACATGAATGTGGCCTTCGTCGTAAGCGGCGGGCACCGGCTGGTACACATAAAACTGGTAGTCGGGAAATTCGCGCAGCTGCGGCACTATATCGTCCAGCCCGGCAAAGGGCAGGTACACCAGATACTGCCC
>CBIMZH010000039.1:0-10699 GCA_966248255.1 uncultured Cellvibrio sp. | reverse complement strand
CGCTACTCCTATCGCACCAAGGTGCAGCGCTTGCCGATTGAGCCTGTGTCCCAAGCCAGCGCCAACCAGCGCAAAGGCCGCTGCGGCCGGGTGGCGGAAGGCGTGTGTATTCGCCTTTACAGCGAAGAGGATTTTAATTCGCGCCCGCAGTTTACCGACGCGGAAATTCTGCGTACTAACCTGGCGGCAGTTATTTTGCAGATGCTGCAACTGCGCATGGGCGATATTCACAAGTTCCCCTTTATCGATCCGCCAGACCATCGCATGGTCAGTGATGGTTTTAAACTGCTCGAAGAACTGCACGCGGTTAACCGCAAAAATCAGCTCACGCCTACCGGTAAACAGCTGAGCGCCTTGCCGCTGGACCCGCGCCTGGCGCGCATGCTGCTCGCCGCGCAGGAGCAAAATAGTGTGCGCGAGCTGCTGATTATTGTCAGCGCGCTCTCGGTGCAGGACCCGCGCGAGCGGCCGGTGGAAAAACAGCAGCACGCCGATCAGATGCATCGCCGCTTTTGGAACGAGCAGTCGGATTTTTTAAGCCTGGTCAGCCTCTGGGATTATTTTGAAACCCAGCGTCAGGATCTGTCGCAAAACCAGCTGCGCAAACTCTGCAAAAAAGAATTCCTTAATTACTTGCGCCTGCGCGAATGGCGCGATGTGCACCATCAACTGTGTGTGGCGATTAAACCCCTGGGTATTCGCATTAACAGCGAAGCGGCCAACTACGAAGCTGTACATCAGGCACTGCTTACCGGCCTGCTGGGCAACCTGGGTTTTAATCACGAAGAACGCGAGTACATGGGCGCGCGCAATCGCAAGTTTATGATTTTCCCCGGCTCCTCCATGGCCAAAAAAACGCCCAAGTGGATGATGGCCGCGGAGCTGATTGAAACCTCCAAACTCTTTGCCCACACAGTGGCAAAAATCGAACCTGAGTGGGTAATCAAAGCCGCCGAGCATCTCATCAAGCGCCAGCATTTTGAGCCACATTACGACAGCCGCTCCGGCCAGGTGATGGCCTTTGAAAAAATCAGCCTTTACGGCCTGACCATTATCGAGAAAAAGGCCGTTACCTTTGCCCATATTGATCCGGTGCAAGCGCGGGAGATTTTTATTCGCGCTGCTTTGGTGGAGGGCCAATACGCTCAACACCCCAAGCGCCGTCACCAGCCCAATAAAGACCAAGACTTTTTTGCCCATCAACTCAATCTGCTGGAGCAGCTGGAAGAGCTGGAATCCAAAGCGCGCCGGCGCGATATTCTGGTGGATGAGCAGGTAATTTTTGATTTTTACAACGAGCGAATTCCTGCCGAAGTTGTCAACTGGGCGGGCTTTGAAGCCTGGCGCAAAAAGGCCGAGCAGGACAACCCCAAGCTGTTATTTATCACCCGCGAAACCCTGATGCGTCACGGCGCGGGCGATGTCACTGCGGCGCAGTTCCCCAACGAGCTGGAGTGGCGCGGCATGGTGTTCCCACTCAGTTATCACTTTGAACCCAATCATCCTGCCGATGGGGTGAGCATTCACGTGCCGGTGAGTATTTTGCACCAGGTGCCCGAGCAGCGTCTGGAGTGGTTGGTGCCAGGCATGTTGCGCGACAAATGTATTGGCCTGGTTAAATCCCTGCCCAAAAGCCTGCGCAAACATTTTGTACCTGTGCCGGATATGGTCGATCGCGCGCTGGCGGCCATGAGCCCGGATAACAAGCCTTTAACCGATCAGCTCGGCTTGCAGCTTAAGCGCATCACCGGCGTGGATATTCCTAAAGAGGCCTGGGCGGAAACCTCGGTGGATGCCTTCTACTGTTTCAATATTCATGTGGTGGATGACAAGGGCAAGATTATCGCCAGTGGCCGCGAACTGGCGCCATTGCGCGATAAATACCGCGAGCGGGTGCAGGCCAATATCCAATCGGCGGCGACCAGTATCGAGCGCAGCGATATCACCAGTTGGGATTTCGGCGAGCTGCCCAGCGCCATTCAACTGCCGCGCGGCGGTATCAGCATTCGCGCTTATCCCGCATTAGTCGATAAGCAGACTTCGGTAGCGCTGCAGGTGCTGGATAACCCGCTGCAGGCTCAGGATGCAAGTCAGCGCGGCCTTGCGCGCTTGCTCTTCCTCGTCAGCAATACCAAGGTTAAGTATCTGCAAAAAGAGCTGCTCAAGACCCAGCAGGTGGCTTTAACACTTGCGGGCATTGGCAACCGCGAGCAGGTGGTAGACGACTTGATTATGGCCGCCATCAAACAGCTGGGGCTGCCTGAGCAAACCCAGTTGCCGCGCACTCAAGCGGCCTTCGAAGCCGCTTTGCAAAAAGTAGAGCAGGGCTTGATCGTTCAGACGCAGGAGCTGGAAAAAAACCTGCAAACCAGTTTGGCGCTGCTGGTGGATGTGAAAAAGCACCTCAAGCAGCAAAAGAATATGCTGGTGCTGGCCTTTAGTATCAGTGATATCAATCAGCAACTAAGTCAGCTGTTTCAGCCAGGCCTGGTTTACAACACACCGCCGCAATGGTTTAGCCAATATCCCAAATATCTGCGCGCCTTGCAGCAGCGCCTGGAAAAAGCCCAGCTTAATGTGCAAAAGGACAAGCTCAATATGCTTGCCATAGAGCCCCATTGGCAGCGGCTGGCAGAGTATCTGGCGAAAGAGGGCAGCTATCGCTTGGCGCAAAACACGGCGTTGATGGATTACCGCTGGTGGATTGAGGAGTTCCGTATTTCACTCTTTGCGCAGACCTTGAAAACCCAGGTGCCCATATCTGACAAGCGCCTCGATAAGCAGTGGGAGCTGGCAATGGCTGATGTTTGAGCCGCGGCAAAATTATTTTGCGCTGTTTGTAACATCCAGGGAGGGGCTGCATCTTAGAGGCAACTATTGAGGCTTTTAACTGGCGCAAGGTTTAAAACTCTTAGGCTTTTATAATCGCCAACCTGTGATAGTTTTGTCCCCTTAGCTGTTTTAATACATCGGTTGTTTTAACTTACTATCCCATCAAGGAGCTTTACCATGAATAACAAACTGTCTTCTCTGTCTGCGGTAATCGGCGCTGCTTTTGTAACCTCAGTGGCGCTGTCGCCTGTTGCCTCTGCTGCGGACGCCAGCTTTGCTGCAAACAACCTGCAAGCCGGCTACACCCTGGCTGATAATACGGAAGGTAAATGCGGTGAGGCAAAATGCGGTGCCGACCACAAGGATAAAAAAGCTGAAGCCAAATGCGGCGCCGATAAAAAAGCGGAAGGCAAGTGCGGCGCTGACAAAAAGGCCGAAGGTTCCTGCGGTGCCGATAAAAAAGCCGAAGGTAAATGCGGCGCCGACAAAAAAGCAGAAGGTTCTTGCGGTGCCGATAAAAAGGCGGAAGGCAAGTGCGGCGCTGATAAAAAAGCTGAATAACTCAGGTCGCTTGGCGTGAATAGTTATTCCGCTAATATCTCTGGTGCAGGCCTGGGCTTGCGCCGGAGTTTATTGGATAAACTCAAAACCCAGGATACTCAAGCTATCCAGTTTATGGAGATAGCGCCAGAAAACTGGATAGGCCTGGGTGGCCGCCTTGCCAAGGAATTGCGCACCTATACCGAGCGCTTTCCCTTTGTCTGTCACGGTTTGTCACTGTCGATTGGCTCCCCCTTTGCGTTGAATCGCGAGCTGCTGCGCGATATCAAAGCCTTTATGGCTGAGCACCAGATTCGCTACTACAGCGAACACTTAAGTTTTTGCAGCGATCAGGGTCAGCTGTACGATCTTTTACCCATTCCCTTTACCGAAGAGGCCGTCGATTACGTTGCTGCACGTATTCGCGAAGCTCAGGATATTCTTGGTCAGCGTATAGCTGTAGAAAACGCCTCCTACTACTGCGCGCCACAGCAGGAGATGAGTGAATCCGAATTTATTAATGCGGTAGTAAAAGCGGCGGACTGCGCGCTGCTATTGGATGTAAATAACATCTATGTCAACAGCATTAATCACAACTACGATCCCTATGACTTTTTAAAATCCCTGCCGGGGGAGCGCACTGCCTATATTCATGTGGCTGGCCATTTTGCAGAGGCTGAGGACCTGCGGGTCGACACCCATGGCGCTGCAGTCATTGACCCTGTATGGGATCTGCTCGCCTGTGCCTATGGTCAGTTTGGCGTTAAGCCAACCCTGTTGGAGCGGGATTTTAATATCCCCGAGGTGCCAGAATTATTGGCTGAGCTAGAGCAAATTCGCGCGATTCAGCAGACGGTGCCCAAGGCCGCTGCGGGCAGGGCCAGCGCGCTATGAAAAGTTTTCAGCAAACACAATTGACGCTTGCCAGCCACCTGCGCGACCCCGAGCAGAATCCAGGCCCAGCGGGTATTGAAGACAGGCGCCTGGGCATTTATCGCGATCTGATTTACAACAATATTGAAGGCTTTATTTCCGCCAGCTTTCCGGTGTTGCGCAGCCTGATCAGCGAGCAAAATTGGCAGGCAATGGTGCGCGATTTTTTGATTAAGCATCGCGCGCAAACGCCTTACTTTCTCGCCATTAGCCAGGAGTTTTTGCATTACCTGATGAGCGAGCGCCAAGCTCAGCCGGATGACTACCCGTTTATGCTGCAACTGGCCCACTATGAGTGGGTAGAACTGGCGGTAGATATAGCCGAGGCCGATTTGCCTGCGGCGGTGGCGGCAAACAATTTAGTGGAGTCTTATCCGCGAGTTTCGCCTCTGGTAATGAACCTAAGTTACGACTATCCAGTGCATAAAATCAGCCGGGCTTTTATCCCCGCGCGCACTGAGCCCTGTTATTTGTTGGTGTATCGCACCGACGAAGACCAGGTGAAATTTATGGAGGCCAACGCTTTAACACATCGCCTGGTGTTTTTGTTGCAGCAACAGCCTGAATGTAACTTGCAGCAGATAGTTGACCAGTTAGTGCTTGAACTTCAGCATCCCCAGCCGGAGGTTTTTTTGCATCAGGCATTAGCCTTGGTGGAAAAGTTATTTAGCGAGCGCATTATTAGCCATTTTGAGCAGGCATAAATTCAGCTGGCTGAATTTTGTATAGGGCTGAAAATAAAAAAGGTCGACCAGCACTGCTGAGTCGACCTTTTTTATGGCGTTAAGCTGCGCTTATTTGCGCGCGAAAACAAAGCGCGCCAACAGATTGAGCGTAACCACAAACATGGTGATCAAGGCTGCACCTGTCCAGGCGAGTTCCTGCCAGTTGTCGTAGGGGCTCATGGCATATTGGAAAATAACCACCGGCAAGTTGGCAATGGGCTTGTTTAAATCAGTAGAGAAAAACTGGTTGTTGAGTGCGGTAAACAGCAAGGGCGCAGTTTCACCGCTAATACGTGCAAGCGATAAGAGGATGCCGGTAATAATGCCGTTGCGCGCAGCGGGCAGGCACACTTTTAATACCGATTGACGCTGGGTAGAGCCAAGTGCGAGCGAGCCTTCGCGCAGCATATCCGGTACCAGCAACAACATGTTTTCGGTAGTGCGCACAATGATGGGCACGGCAATTATGGCGAGTGCAAGAATACCGGCAAAGCCGGAGAAGTGATGCATGGGCAGCACCACCACTGTGTAGATAAATAAGCCGATCACAATGGAGGGGGCTGACAGCAAAATATCATTAACGAAACGCACAGTAGAAGACAGCTTGCCCTGGCGATTGTATTCGGCGAGATAAACACCGGTTAATACGCCAATGGGTGAGGCGATGAGCATGGCCAGGCCGACCATCATCAAGCTGCCGAGAATGGCGTTGAGCAATCCGCCTTCGGCACCTGGTGGCGGCGTCATTTCGGTAAACAGCCCCCAGTTAAACGCCGCCAGGCCTTTGCCAACAACGGTAAATAAAATCCAGAAGGGAAGTGCCAGGCCCAATACGGCAATAAACCCGGCCAGGCCAATCGCAAAAATATTGGTAAATTTACGCTTGTAGCGATAAAACTCTTTGTAAGTCATGGTGATTAACGCCCCGTACTCTTAATTAACCAGCGTGCCGTTGCCAATACGCCAAAGGCGATAACAAACAAAATCAAACCGAGCGAAATCAGCGCGCCAGCGTGCAGTGGGTCCGATGCTTCCGCAAATTCGTTGGCAATAACCGACGCAATACTATTGCCCGGATTAAACAGGCCAATATCAATATTGTTGGCGTTGCCGATCATAAAGGTAACCGCCATGGTCTCGCCCAGGGCGCGGCCCAGGCCAAGCATAACGCCGCCCATAATGGCTACCCGGGTATAGGGCAGTACTATGTCCCAGGTTACTTCCCAGGTGGTGGCGCCCAGGCCATAGCCACCTTCTTTGAGGGTTTGCGGTACCACTTCAAACACTTCGCGCATCACCGAGGTAATAAAAGGGGTCACCATCACCGCCAGAATCAGTGCTGCAGGCAGCAGGCCTACGCCTATAGGTGGACCCTGAAAAATATCGCCCAGCAGCCAGACACCTTTAAAAGTGTGATTCAAGGTGGGCTGCACATGGTCCGCAAGCAGCGGCGCCAGTACAAACAGGCCCCACATGCCGTAAATAATACTGGGGATGCCCGCGAGCAATTCGATCACACCGTTGATGGTGCCGCGCAATTTGTGCGGGCAGAGTTCGGTGAGGAAAAACGCAATAAAAAAACTGATAGGTACGGCAATCAGCATGGCGATAAACGAGGTCACCAGGGTGCCGTAAACGGCGGGCAGGGCACCGAATTTGCCGCTGACCGGGTCCCACTCCTGGCTTACCAAAAAGCCGAGGCCCAACTTCTCAAATACGGGTATGGAGCCCACCATCAGGGTTCCCATAATGGCGCCGAGGACGATTAGCACCAGCAGCGCTGTACCCAATACCAAAAGCTTAAAGTGGCGGTCGCGGCGCTTTTCCAGTGAGAAGCCTTGGGAGATTAATCCAAGTGCGGGTGTGGTTCCGTGCATTGCTTGATTCTCTTACAGAAAAAATGAAAAAACAGGGCCATGATTGTTCATGACCCTGTCCTTGAATCGCTAGTTACTTAGTGCCAAACAGCCTTGCCGTCAGCGCCTTTAACAGCAGATTTCCACGAGGTTTCGATCAGCTTGGCAACGTTTTCTGGCATAGGAACATAATCCAGTTCTTGCGCTTGCGCTCCACCCTTTTTGAATGCCCAGGCGAAGAATTCCATTACTTGCTTAGCGTTGGCTGGTTGATCAGCTTTAGCTTGCATCAACACAAAGGTGGCGCCAGCGATTGGCCAGCTGTCTTTGCCTGGCTCGTTGGTCAGAACTTCGTAGAAGTTTTCCGCTTTGGCCCACTCGGCGTAGGCAGCAGCAGCTTGGAAAGTTTTGATTTCTGGCTGAACAAACACGCCTTCTTTGTTTTGCATTTGGGTGTAAGTCATGTTGGAAGATTTGGCGTAAGCGTATTCAACATAACCGATAGAACCTTCGATGCGTTGAACGTAAGAGGCTACACCTGCGTTGCCTTTACCGGCAACACCTTCTGGCCAGGATACGGCAGTGTTACAACCTACTTTATCTGCCCACTCCTGGCTCACTTTGGTCAGGTAGTTGGTGAAAATAAAGGTGGTGCCTGAACCGTCAGCGCGACGAACAATGGTGATGTCTTCGGCGGGCAGTTTAACCTCTGGGTTGGCAGCAACCAGCGCTGGGTCGTTCCACTGCTTGATTTTGCCCAGGTAGATGTCAGCCAGCAGCTGGCCAGTCAGGCGCAGTTGACCTGGTTTAACACCTTCAATATTAACCACTGGAACAACGCCACCCATGATGGATGGAAACTGTACCAGGCCTTTAGCTTCCAGTTCTTCTTTTTTCAGGGGCATGTCAGAAGCACCGAAATCTACAGTTTTGCTGGTGATTTGGGCAATGCCTGCACCTGAGCCCACGGCTTGGTAGTTCAGGCTAACTTTCTTTTCATCTTTGTAAGTGGCAGCCCACTTGGAGTAAATGGGGTAAGCGAAAGATGAACCGGCGCCGGTGATTTCGGTAGCTGCTGCAGTGAAGCTGGCCACAGAGATAGCGGCTGATAAAAGCAAATGAGAGATACGCATAACTAAGCCTCTGGTTGGGTGTTTTTCTACGGAGCCTAGGCTAGCTCTCAATTGTTTCTGTTTTGTTACAAAAAACAGCTATTTCACAGTTTGGCTAAGTTAATTTGTCATCTCAATGTCACATGGCAAATTGCCCGGTTTGGCTATAAGCAGCCGGATAATAACAACCAGGTTTTTTGATAGCGAAAAATTCTGAAATTTTGGCATTTCTGAGCTAAGCTTGAGGTTGGTTTGTAAGTATATGTTTTATAAGGATAATTTAAATAGAGGCTAGGGTGGCTTGGCCTAGGCTTGGGTGTTTTTATCAACTCTTTGTTCTTTATACGCCTAGGGCTTGCGCAAGGCTTCACCAGTGAAAAAAGCCCGTAAATTAAGTTTGAGGTTTAGCTCAGTCAGGTTTGCTGTAATAAAAGTGCAATATCCGCTTCCCATAATGAGTTCCGTTGTAGCAAAACTGTCATCTTTGGCGACAGTACGGGCCAACTAAAAGAGCCTGACTGTGGTCATCCCTAAATAGTATCTGAGGACACACAAATGAAAAAATCACTCTTGGCTCTGGCTATAGCTGGTCTCTTGCCACTTTCAGTAATGGCAGATGTAGTAGTTTACGGAAAGGCGAATCTCGACCTGCAAAATTCAGACGACGGTGATAATTCACAGCTCCAACTGGTGAGTAATGCTTCGCGCATCGGTGTTAAAGGCGGTGAAGAGGTATCTACTGGCCTGAAGGTGATCTACCAATACGAGTATGAAACCTATATTGATGGCGATAGCACCCAAACTTTCGGCCAGCGTAATATTTTTATCGGTCTGCAAGGTTCGGCCGGTACCGTTATGGCCGGTAAGTTTGATACCCCGGTAAAAGTCATCCAGGAAAAAGTTGATCAATTCAACGACCTGATTGGCGATATGAAATATGTAGTTCCCGGTGAGTTCCGCGCGGGCAATATTGTGCAGTACGTTTCTCCCTCGGCATGGGGCCCGCTAGTAGCCACTGTGGCTGTAGTTGCCTCTGAAGATAGCGCCACTCACAAAGACGATGGTTACACTGCATCTGTGGCTTACACTGGCAGCAATTTCTATGTGGCCTTGGCTGCAGAGCAAAATGTAACGGCACAGGACGAAGACATTGTCCGTCTAGTTGGCCGCTACAACCTGGGTGATTGGCAGCTGGGTGCTTTGATTGAGCAGGCGACCTTGGATAGCGCCACTAAGGATGCTAACCCCTGGTTGGTTTCTGCACGCTACGCACTTAATGATAAGTGGGCGTTAAAAGCGCAATACGCTGCAAATACTGCTGATGACTCTGATCTGGTTGGCCCTTCCTTTAACAAGGATTACACCACTGCCAGCGTTGGTTTTGAATATGCCATGGCCAAGAGCACCACGCTCTATGGTTTCTATACTCAGAACAAATCAGACGACGAAGCTCAATCTTTAGCAACTGCCTCTACTGAGTTGAAATACTTGGGTGTTGGTATCGATTTCAAATTCTAATCGCTAAGGCGAGATTGAATTTGTAAAAAAGGGAGCTAAGCTCCCTTTTTTTCTATTCAGGATAGGGCTGGTAAATCAGTCGGGAGGTGAGGGTGATTAAATTGCAAAAACTACTTGGTTTGGCTTGTTTTCCGGTGCTGCTGTTGATGGCTGGGCCTAACTGGGCGGAACAAAACTCTAGTGAATGTGCAGCGGCAGTAGACTCGGCCGACTCGCTGAACCCCAATCAATCAGCGGGCTGCGACTACTCAAAAAGCGGCCTTAATGGCTGGATACACAAAAACCTGCGGCAACAAGAGCCAGAGACAAAATCACCCGTCAGGGCCTTAGCTAAATCGGGAAAGTTGAATGTGATTATGCTGCGAGACTCGGCAGAAGTAAGTGAATTGGGCAAACTGCGCAATAAACTTATCCTGGATGGGTTGGCGGAGTGCGCTGCTGGTTTTACCGTTTTAGCTGAGGCTTATCGGCCGTTGGAGAAAGCTGTAGAGCTGGAGTTGAAACTCAGCTGCAACTGAAAATTCATTGTTAGGCTGGGTGGCTTTTTGGGGGTTTACCTAGCATTAGCGGCAAATAAAAAAGGGAGGCAGATGCCTCCCTTTTTTATTTGCCTGGGCTATTTTTTGTAGTTGAGCACCACAAAATAATGCATGTCAGTTGGCTTATTGCCGACAAAGCCGGGAATAAAGCGCGTGTTGCGTACCGATGCGCTGATGCTGTCAGCATCGGACTTTTTGCGCGCAGCTGCCTCGATAGTATCTACCGAGGTCACCTTGCCGCTGCTGGTAACCTCAGCTTTTATACGGGTAACTTTGGATTTGGCGAAAAAGAGTTTTGCGTCCTTTCCTTGTTTCTCCGAATAGGCAGAAAACCAATCATTTTTATCCAATCGCTCTTGCGGCGCCGAATAGGTCAATCCGTATTTGGACTGCAGTGTGCCCAGGTTGGGCAGCAGCATTATTGGTGCCTGGCCCTCATTGTGAGAATAGATAACACGGAATTGCATGCGCACCGGCACGGCCTTGCCGTCAACATTGGCTGGCGTAAAGGTCGCGCTTTGCAGTGCAGCTGTTGTGGGCGCTAACAACACATCATTGGGGCCATTGTCTATGCAATTGAGATTTTGCAGAGCGCCGCTGGTCATCACATCATCGACCAACAGAAAACGCGCTCCGGTCAGGCG
>CBIMZH010000038.1:0-10773 GCA_966248255.1 uncultured Cellvibrio sp. | reverse complement strand
GTAATATCCTGGGTGACACCCGCCACCAGAGACACCTTGTCATCCTCTACAGCAGCCAGCATAACCACCGCTGAGCCCAACTTATTTTTGAACTGATCGGCGGTATCGCGCAGAGATTTGGCATCTGCCCCTTCAAGATTGAGAGCCAGCACTTTAACACTGCCTAGAGCCACAGCCTGAGACAAGACATCGCCGCCACCGGCGGTGGCCAGCTTGGTTTTAAGGCTGGCCAGATCTTTTTCCAGTTTGCGGTTTTGAGCGACAAGTGCTTCCAACTTCTCGGAAAGATTGTCGCGATTGGCTTTAAGGCTGCGCGCAGCAGAATCCACCAAGGCTTCAACCTGATCAAACAGCGCCAGCGCTTTGCTGCCGGTAATTGCCTCTATACGGCGCACACCAGACGCCACGCCAGATTCGGAGGTAATACGGAACAAGCCTATATCGCCCGTGCGCTTAACGTGAGTACCGCCGCAGAGCTCTACCGAGAAACCGCCACCCATTGAGAGCACGCGCACGCTATCGCCATACTTTTCACCAAAGAGTGCCATGGCGCCCTTGGCGCGAGCGGTATCCATATCACAAATTTCAGTGGTTACGTCTGAGTTAGCGCGAACCTGATCGTTCACCAGCGTCTCTATAGCCTTTAACTGATCAGCGGTTACCGCTTCAAAGTGGGAGAAGTCAAAACGCAGGCGCTCTGAATCCACCAGAGAGCCCTTTTGAGTAACATGCTCACCCAGCACCTTGCGCAGTGCGGCATGCATCAAGTGGGTTGCGGAGTGATTAAGTGCTGTCGCCTGGCGAACATTGGCATCCACCTTCGCAGATACAGAATCGCCTTGAGATATAGCGCCCTGGAGTACACGCACCAGGTGCAAGTGGGTAGAACCCTGCTTCTGACAGTCGCGCACTTCAACACGATTGGCACCCAATTCCAGGTAGCCACAATCGCCCGCCTGACCGCCGGACTCGGCATAGAAGGGGGTGCGATCCAGCACTATGGCGCCGTCCTCACCCTCAACCAGACGATCAACCTTTTGACCATCCTTCAACAGTGCCAATACCTTGCCCTGCTCTGCCAATTGGCTATAGCCAAGGAATTCACTGGCAGGCAAATCCAAGCCAGCGGCGGAATAATCTACTTTAAAGGCACCAGCGGCGCGGGCGCGGGCGCGCTGTTCTGCCATGGCCGCGTCATAACCTTCCTGATCTATGGTCAGGTCGCGCTCGCGGGCGATGTCGTTGGTTAAATCCAGCGGGAAACCGTAGGTGTCATAAAGGGTAAATACCAACTTACCGGGAATAACCTTACCTGAAAGTTTGGCTAAAGCATCTTCAAGTACATCCATGCCCTTATCCAGGGTCTTGGCAAACTGCTCTTCTTCCTGCAACAGCACTCGCTCAATATGAGCCTGATTCTTAATTAGCTCTGGATAAGCTTCGCCCATGACATCACTCAAGGCTTGCACCAAGGTATGGAAGAAGGCCTGTTTTTGACCAAGCTTGTTACCGTGGCGAATAGCGCGGCGAATAATACGGCGCAGCACATAACCGCGACCTTCATTGGAAGGCAGCACGCCATCGCTAACCAGGAAGGCGCAGGAGCGGATGTGGTCGGCAATTACGCGCAGCGATTTGTTTTCCAGATCCTGGGTGCCAGTAGCCTGGGCGGCTGCGGCCAGAAGATGTTGAAACAGATCGATTTCATAGTTGGAATGCACATGCTGCATCACCGCTGAAATACGCTCCAGGCCCATGCCTGTATCCACCGAAGGTGCAGGCAGAGGGTGGAGTACGCCGTCTGGCGTACGGTTGAACTGCATGAATACGTTGTTCCAGATCTCTATATAGCGGTCGCCATCTTCTTCTGGTGAGCCAGGTGGGCCGCCCCAGATGTCAGCGCCGTGATCATAGAAAATCTCGGTACAGGGGCCGCAGGGACCGGTATCGCCCATTGCCCAGAAGTTGTCCGAAGCATAGGGAGCGCCCTTGTTATCGCCAATACGGATCAAACGCTCAGCGGGAACCCCTACTTCTTTGTTCCAAATATCATAGGCTTCATCGTCCGAGGCATAGACGGTAACCCAAAGCTTTTCCGAGGGAATCGCCAGCCAATCCTTAGAGGTCAAAAACTCCCAGGCAAAACAAATGGCATCGCGCTTGAAGTAATCGCCAAAGCTGAAGTTTCCGAGCATTTCAAAAAAGGTGTGGTGACGCGCGGTATAGCCTACGTTTTCCAAATCGTTGTGCTTACCGCCTGCGCGGACGCAACGCTGGGAGCTGGTGGCGCGGGTATATGAGCGCTTATCGCCGCCGAGGAAGACATCTTTAAACTGGTTCATACCGGCATTGGTAAACAACAGAGTCGGGTCATCACCCGGAACCAGGGAGCTGCTCGGCACAATGGAGTGCCCCTTGCTCTCGAAGTACTTCAAAAAGGCGTTGCGTATTTCAGCGCTCTTCATAGCTTGTCCACTAACTGATCTAAAAAGGGAGTAATTCTTGGGGATCTACAATGGGTTGAATCAGGCGTTATGCTGTTCAACTTCTTCCAGACTGAGCTTGCGCGCTTCTGACTCCAACATCACCGGAATGCCATCGCGTATCGGATAGGCCAAACCACTGGCCCAACACACCAGTTCCTGTTGCTCGGGGTGATATTCAAGCTCACCTTTACTGACCGGGCACACCAGGATACTGAGCAGCTTTTTGTCGATCATTATGCTCAACCCACCTAAGACAAAACGGGGCGGTATATTACACCGCCAATCCCCGACCTGTCTCTAGCACCAACCGGTTTGTAGTACTTATCTTGCTGATTGATCACTGTTTTTGGAGCTGGATACGGCCAAGCCTGCATCATCCTTGGGCATAGCGCCGACCATCAACTGCGGGTCAACCCGCTCATCAAACCAGTTCATCCGCCAATCCAGATGGGGGCCAGTAGCGCGCCCGGTTTGACCGACCTTGGCTATCACCTGCCCCTGAGTAATTTTGTCGCCCTTTTTCACCAGCAACTGGCTCAGGTGAATAAAGGTAGAGGAAAGGCCATGACCATGATCAATGATTAGCGTGCCGCCGGAAAAAAACATATCCGGATGCACCAGGGTGACCACACCAGAAGCTGGCGCTCGCACCAGCGCCCCTACCGGGCGGGCGATATCAACGCCAAAATGCGGCGTCCCCGGAACACCATTGTAAATACGCTGACTGCCGTAAACGCCAGAGATTCGACCGGTAATTGGCCAATGAAAAGGCTGGGCAAAAAAATCCAGGTTTAAATCCTGCTTGCGCGCATCTGTCGCCATTTTGGCTTCCAACTGCGCGCGCTTTACCTGCTCCGGGTCCGGCTCCACAGTTTTTTGCGGCACACCCGTTACTCGCTGAATATCGTACTGCCGCTTTTTGACTGAATAGGTTTTAACTTCGCGACTTCCGTCAGCCTTAATTAAGACCAGCTTCACCTGGCTGGCGGCATCTCGCCCCAAACCAAAAACAAACTGCCCCTGTGCATTTGCGCGCAGTTTTTTGCCTTGATACTCAACCTGCTCGCCAACACCCAAGCGACCGATTATCACCCCACCCTGCTGCCATTTCCCCTGAAGTTCCAACGCCGAGAGGCCCGCTGAAACCATAATTAAAAACAGCGCCAGTAATGATTTTAACCAGGTCATAACTCACCTCAGGATTGTCATTCCGATTTTTAGTCAAAAAAAACGGCAGCCTAGCTGCCGTTTTTTATCAAGCCATCAATTTACTGAGCTTTATCGCCAACACGCAGAATCTTCATAGTGTTGGTATTGCCCAGCTGATTGATATCACCATTAGATACAATCACCAGGTCACCATTAGCGATAAAACCTTTCTGTTTAAGCAGCTCAACAGCAGAGGTCAAATCGTGACGCGCCATAGCTTCAGCAGTATCAAAAGCCATAGGCTGAACACCGCGATACAAAGCCACTTTACGCTGAGTCTGCACATGGCGTGACAGCGCGAAAATTGGCAGTTGTGAACCTACACGTGACATCAGACGTGGCGTGCTACCGGACTCGGTCAGGGCGATAATTGCCTTAACGCCAGCCAGGTGGTTAGCAGTAAACATGGCCGCCAGCGCGATTGACTCATCGATAGAGTTAAACGCCTGATCCATACGATAGGTGTCGAAGCTGGCCGTTGGGTGTTTTTCCGCACCGAGAATAATGCGCACCATCGCCTCAACTGTTTCTACCGGGAAACTACCAGCGGCAGTTTCAGCGGACAGCATTACCGCGTCAGTACCATCGAGTACGGCGTTAGCTACGTCGAACACTTCGGCGCGAGTTGGCAGCGGGCTGTTGATCATGGACTCCATCATCTGGGTCGCAGTGATCACCACTTTGTTCAGTGCACGAGAGCGCTGAATGATGCGCTTTTGCACACCTATCAGGGCCGCATCACCAATCTCCACACCCAGATCGCCACGGGCAACCATGACTGCGTCACTGGCGCGAATGATATCGTCCAGAACCTGATCGTCAGATACAGCTTCAGCGCGTTCGATTTTGGCCACCAGACCAGCGCGACCGCCAGCTTCTTCCATCAGCTTGCGCGCCAGGTTCATATCTTCGGCAGAACGAGGGAAAGATACCGCCAGATAATCCACGTCGATTTCCGCCGCGGTTTTAATATCGGCCATATCTTTTTCAGTCAGTGCTGGCGCAGTCAGGCCGCCACCTTGACGGTTTATACCCTTGTTGTTGGACAGAGGGCCAGCCACCTTGGTGGTGGTGTAAATACGCTGACCTTCGATCTTGTCCACTTGCAGTACGACGCGACCATCGTCGAGCAGCAGAATATCGCCTGGCTTACAGTCATTAGGCAGCTCTTTGTAGTCGATACCCACTTGTTCCTGGGTGCCGGCATCGCGCTCAAGAGAGGCATCAAGTACAAACTTGTCACCTACTTTCAGCTGGATTTTGCCATCTTTAAAGCGCGCTACACGGATTTTTGGCCCCTGGAGGTCACCCAGCACCGCGACAAAGCGGTTGTGCTTGGCCGCCAGCTCGCGCACGGTTTCGGCGCGACGTTTGTGGTCTTCAGGAGAACCATGGGAGAAGTTCAAGCGAACTACGTTTACACCGGCAAGAATCAAGCGCTCCAGAACCTCGGGAGATTCGGAAGCTGGGCCCAGGGTGCTGACGATTTTGGTACGTCTAATCATGGCGGGTTCCTTATTACTTAGCGGACATCAACGCCAGGGTGTTATCCAACATACGGTTGGAGAAGCCCCACTCGTTGTCGTACCAGCTGAGTACTTTCACCCACTTACCGTAAACTTTGGTTTGCAGAGAATCGTAGTTGGATGAGTGTGGGTTGTGGTTGAAATCCACTGATACCAGAGGCTCATCACAGAAAGCCAGAACGCCAGGCATTTCTTTCTCGGCAGCTTCTTTCATAGCGGCATTGATAGCTTCAACACTTACGTCTTTTTCTACCAGAACGTTCAGATCAACCAGAGAAACGTTAATGGTTGGTACGCGTACAGAGATACCGTCCATTTTGCCTTTCAGCTCGGGCAATACCAGACCAACAGCCTTAGCCGCACCGGTGGTGGTTGGAATCATAGACTGGGTAGCAGAGCGAGCGCGGTAGATGTCTTTGTGATAAACGTCAGACAGCACCTGGTCGTTGGTGTAGGCGTGAATAGTGGTCATAGAACCCTGCACAATACCGAACTTGTCGTTCAGTACCTTGGCGATTGGCGCCAGGCAGTTAGTGGTGCAAGAAGCGTTAGAAATTACGGTGTCAGTTGCCTTAAGCACTTTGTCGTTAACACCGAACACTACGGTGGCATCTACATCAGTACCTGGAGCAGAGATGATCACTTTTTTAGCGCCGGCAGTAATGTGCGCAGAAGCTTTGTCTTTGCTAGTGAAAATACCGGTACATTCGTAAACCACGTCTACGTTCAGCTCGCCCCATGGCAGTTTGGCTGGATCGCGCTCGGAAGTAATACGAATCTCATCGCCATTTACAACCAGCTTGTCACCTTCTACAACAACAGTGCCTTGGAAAGCGCCGTGTACTGAATCGTATTTGGTGAGGTGAGCATTGAGCTGTGCATCGCCCAGATCGTTAATACCAACGATCTGAATTTTTTCGCGCTTGCCAGATTCATACAGGGCACGCAGAACATTGCGACCGATACGACCATAACCGTTAATTGCCACTCTAATAGTCATTGCTTTTCTCCTAAATTCATTTAACTGCCCGAGACTATCGGGCATTTCAATTACAAAACGAGTTCTCTACCGAATCTTATTAACGAGGCAGGCTGGCTGCTTCGCGAGCCAAGCGCTCGATTTCATCCCAGCGTCCGGCTTTCATCAATTCTTTTGGTGCCATCCAGGTACCGCCTACACAGGCCACGTTAGGCAGTGCCAGGTAGCTGGGCGCTTTGGCCAGATCAATACCGCCAGTTGGGCAGAAAGTAATTTGCGGCAGCGGGCCACCAATAGACTTAAGCATAGGTACACCACCTGCAGCTTCAGCCGGGAAAAACTTTTGGTGAGTAAAGCCCTCTGCGTACAAGCGCATAGCTTCAGTCGGTGTAGCCACACCGGCCAACAGCGGCACAGGCGAAGCTTTAGCCGCTTCGATCAACGCAGGAGTCGTACCAGGGCTTACCAGGAAAGTTGAACCAGCTTTAATAGCATTATCCAAATCTTTCGGGGTAATAATGGTGCCAGCACCGATTACCGCATCTTCCGGCAGAGCCTCAACCATGGCAGTGATTGCATCCAGCGCACAGGGAGTACGCAGAGTAATTTCCAGTACTTTCAAGCCGCCGTTGTAAAGTGCGGTTGCCAGAGGAACTGCATCCTCAATACGCTCAACCACCATCACAGGCACTACAGGTGCCACTTTCAAAATTTGATCAATCGATAAAGCCACAGTGAAGTCCTCGCTGAGTCACACTAAAAAAAGAATTCCCGCCAATAAATTAAGGCGCCCAGTAAACTGTTAAAGGCACCTTATCCTGCTGCAAAAGTGCGCGAATTGGCATTTCATTAACATCGGTCCCGGCTTGCGCCGCGCGGAAAACATTGAGCTTTTCCTCGCCGGTCAGCAACAGCACCAAGGCCTTGGATTGCAGTAAACCATTCAGCGACAGTGTCATACGCTCGGTAATTGCACCTGTCACTTCGCTGGGGTGCGCATTAATGGCGGCACAGAGCGCATCCGTGGTCAGCGCTTCCTGCAGGCCATTGGCATTGGGGAACAGCGAAGCCGTGTGGCCATCAGAACCCATACCTAAAATGGTGATATCAAAAGGCTGGGCCAATTGCTGATAAGCCGCTTCGCAATCCGCCAAGCCTTCCTGCGCAGATTCGGCGGTATTTTTCATGCCGATCAGATTGGTCGCTGCCGCTTTATTTTGAATCAGACTTTTCACCACAAAAGCTTCGTTGCTTTTGTCGTGTGCAAAATCGACCCAGCGCTCGTCAACCAAGGCAACATAAATGGATTCCCAGGGGAGATCCGAGTTGCTCATAGATTTGTACAGCGCCTCGGGCGAGCTACCACCGGAAACCATAAAGGTAGCCTCACCGCGATCTTCCACCGCAGCAGTTAACGCTTGCTCGCACTCCTGCTGCAGCGCAGCAGTCAGCTCGGCACGGCTATCAAATAAACGCTCGCTTACCATTCCTGATCCGCCCCTGACATAACCTCATCAATGGAGAACCAGCGGCGGCGATCACTGGCCATCAACTGGGTAGAAGCCTGTGGCCCCCAGCTGCCAGCCATATAGCCGTGCGGTTTGTTCTCGGGACGCTGCCAGGCTTCGATAATGGGATCTATCCAGGCCCAAGCGGCATCAACTTCAGCGCGGTGGATAAACAGACTGGCATCGCCAGCGGCCGCATCCAGCATCAAACGCTTGTAGGCATCTGAGTAGAAATCTTTGTAGGTATCGGCAAAGTTGAGGTTAAGCACAATCGGGTGCAGATGCGTCTCGTGCTTTTCCAAGTCTTTGGATACCAGAATAATTTTGATGCTCTCTTCTGGCTGCAGGCGAATAACCAGACGGTTGGGCGTCGCGAGGCCTGCAGATTCCGGGTAAACACGGTGAGCAACATCTTTGTACTGAATAACGATTTCAGCAAAACGCTTCTTCATGCGCTTACCGGTACGCAGATAGAAAGGCACGTTGGCCCAGCGTGAATTATCGATATAGGCGCGAATCGCAACAAAGGTTTCGGTGTTGCTGGCTTTACCCAATTCATCGAGGTAACCGGGAACCATCTTGCCGTTCATTTCACCGGCAACATACTGACCGCGAACTGTGTTGTACTTAACGGTATTGCCAGTCAGTGGGCGCAGGTTTTCAAGAACCTTGAGCTTTTCGGCGCGAATACGCTCAGCAGACATTTTGTTTGGTGACTCCATGGCCACCAGGCAAAGCAGCTGGAGGATATGGTTTTGCACCATATCGCGCAGCGCACCAGCGCCATCATAAAAACCAGCGCGACCTTCCAGGCCCACAGTTTCGGAGATACTGATCTGCACGTGATCTATGGCTTTGGCATCCCAAAGGTGCTCAAACATACCATTGGCAAAACGCAGTGCCAGCAGGTTTTGTACAGTCTCTTTACCCAGGTAGTGGTCAATACGGAAAATAGCTTCTTCGCGGAAGTATTCGGCGATTTGGCTGTTAATTTCTTCAGCCGTTTTCGCGTCGTAACCCAATGGTTTTTCCACGACAACGCGAGCGGTATCGGTAATCAAACCAGTTTCGTGCAGATGCTTACAGCACACACTGAATACCGAGGGAGGTGTAGACAGATAGAATACGCGCTGGGCATTGCCGCTGGCGTTCAACAGGGCTGCCAGTGCATCCCAGTGCTCATCTTTGGTGGCGATATCAACAAACACGGGAACCAGGCGCTCTTCAAAGCTTTCCCAGTCTGCAGCAACAAACTCTTCTGGGCCCAGGTACTCTTCTGCTGCAGCGCGTACCTTTGTCTTGTACTCGGCAACCATTTGGGTATTGCGGCAAGTTGGGAGAATACGCGCGCCTTTGGGCAACTCGCCATCTCTGTGGGCGCGATAAAGTCCGGGGATGAGTTTGCGCAGTGCCAGGTCGCCAGCACCACCAAAAATAACAAAATCAAATGCTTCGAGCATGTGAGCAAATCCTGTTAGTGATTCAAAATCTAGCAAGCTTGGTCAAAGACTAGCCAGGCATTAAAAACGAAGACCCCGAACAGGGTTCGGGGTCGAGTAACTGATTACCAGTTAAAAACAGTAGCTCCCTCTTCAGCCAAGCCGACTGAGGCGCGCAAGGGGGCGAACAGCTCGCGCCCCATGCCATAGTGAACCGGGTTCAAATCGCACTTAGCCTGTTGGCGCTGACTGAGTTCCTCGGCGCTGACCAGCAATTCGAGGGTGCCAGCTTCGGCGTCCAATTCAATCAGATCGCCATTTTGAATAAGGCCAATCGGGCCGTTATCCAGAGCTTCCGGGGTCATATGAATGGCGGCCGGAATTTTACCAGAGGCACCCGACATTCTTCCATCGGTTACCAAAGCTACTTTATAACCGCGATCCTGAAGCACACCCAAAGGCGGTGTCAGTTTGTGCAGTTCTGGCATCCCACAGGCCTTTGGCCCCTGGAAGCGCACCACGGCGACAAAATCCTTATCCAGCTCACCGCGCTTAAACGCAGACTGCATTTCTTCCTGCGAGTGGAACACCACAGCTGGTGCTTTAACTTTGCGATGATCAGGTTTAACCGCAGAAATCTTGATAACTGAGCGCCCCACATTGCCTTTGAGCAGACGCAAACCACCCTCAGCACTAAATGGGTTGGATACAGGGCGCAACACCGAATCATCCAGACTATCTGCAGGCGCATCGCGCCACACGATCTCGCCATTCTCTACAAATGGCTCTTTGGTGTAAGGCGCCAAACCGCCCTCGCCCATAACGGTTTTCACATCGTCATGGAGCAAGCCAGCGGCGCGCAGCTCGCGAATCAGGTAGCCCATACCGCCCACCGCCTGGAAGCGGTTTACATCCGCCAAACCATTGGGGTAAATGCGGCACAGCAGCGGGATTATATCTGAAATGTCGGACAAATCCTGCCAATTAATTATCACACCCGCGGCGCGGGCAATTGCCACTATGTGCATCGCATGGTTGGTAGAGCCGCCAGTCGCCATAAGGCCAACGATACCGTTAACTATGGACTTTTCGGTAACTATCTCCGCCAGGGTCACTGGAGTATCGCGGGTGATACGCGCCAACTGATGCACCGCTGCGCGAGTCAAGGCATCGCGCATAGGCGTGTAGGGGTTAATAAATGTACTGCCCGGCAGGTGTACACCCATAATTTCCATCAGCATCTGGTTGGTATTGGCCGTACCGTAAAAAGTACAGGTACCCGCGCTGTGATAGGAGGCGCTTTCAGCGGCAAGCAACTCTTTACGACCCACCTTACCTTCAGCAAACAACTGACGGGTTTTTACCTTTTCAGCATTGGGCAGACCGGGGGTCATAGGGCCTGCTGGCAGGAAAATGATTGGCAGCTGGCCAAATGACAGAGCCCCCATCATCAAGCCGGGAACAATCTTATCGCACACACCCAGGCACATAGCGCCGTCAAACATATCGTGCGAGAGTGCAATCGCGGTACTCATGGCAATCACATCACGGCTGAACAAAGACATTTCCATGCCCGGGACGCCCTGGGTGACACCGTCACACATGGCCGGAACACCGCCCGCCATT
>CBIMZH010000037.1:0-10873 GCA_966248255.1 uncultured Cellvibrio sp. | reverse complement strand
GCCTGCAACTCGGCGCGATTAAAATCAAAATCAAATTCACCCTGCGCCGATTCTGCATAGCGCCTTTGACCTGTGTGCGCCGTCGCCGCCCAACCACTGCGCGGCCCGCCAGCGTAAGCCTCCATAACCCCCGGCGACGCCAACAACTCCGTGTTTTGCCCCCAGTGCACAAAGCTATCGCGCTCATTAAATTCCAGCATCTGGCGCTGCTCACTGGAGTGACGCTGGTTCAAGGCGGCGACTCCCAGCAACAACTGCATGGCATCCGCCTGCCCCCAGCCCAATTGCGCCAGGTAATTATCCTGCGCCACTACATCCAAGCCGTAAAATTCCAGGCGATCCACCGCGTAGCTGTCGCGCTGCCAGCGCAATTCTGAAAAGCTGTTACCCTGCCAGCGGCTGCGCCAGCGGCCCATTCCCTGATACAAATCAGTGTCCAAATCTTCGCGCGTTTGATAATCCAGATAGCTGCCACTCAAACGCAATTGCAGATCTTGATTGCTCGAATTGTGGCTGACCGCCAGTTGCGCATCCGTGCGCAAATACTGCTCCTCAACCTCGGCTAGCGCGCGAGCAAAATTGCTATCCCAAATCGCCTGGCTGGCGAACTGCGCCTGCAGCTGGGTTTGTGCCTGGCAAATATTCGCCAGAAAATACAATCCCGCACAAACTGGATACAGCCAGGGATTAAGCCTCATAGCTCGCGCCCATCAATAAGCCTGCTGACCAACAAATCCTTTAAACAGCGTCTGCCACAAAATTTTGATATCCAACAGCAGCGACCAATTGCTGATGTACTCCAAATCATACGCAATACGACCGGACATTTTGTCGAGTGTTTCTGTCTCGCCGCGAAAGCCACTGACTTGCGCCAGGCCGGTAATGCCCGGCTTGACCTTGTGCCGCAACATATAGCCTTTGATTTGCGTGCGATAAAATTCATTGTGCGACACCGCGTGTGGGCGCGGCCCCACCAGCGACATGCTGCCGGAGAGCACATTGAATAATTGCGGCAATTCATCCAGTGAAGTGCGGCGAATAAAACTGCCGAAGGGAGTAACTCGCGGGTCAGATTTTTTAGCCTGACTGACACTGTCGCCGTCCTCGCACACAGTCATGGAGCGAAATTTCCAGACTTTAATTTTTTCGCCACCCATGCCATAGCGCGTCTGTTTAAAAAACACCGGGCCTCTGGAACTGAGTTTTACCCCTGCGGCAACCAGCAGCATGGGCAGCGCCAAACCCAGTAGCATTAAGCTGCCCAGCACTAAATCCTCGGCGCGCTTGGCCCAGCCGTTATCCACCAGCGGCGAATCGTAAATACTCAGTGCGGGAATTCCCTGTAAACAGGTGAAACGCGAATGCAGTAAATCAAAACTGAAAATATCCGGGATCAGATAAGCGGAGACAGTGGTATCTGCCAGGCGGGTAATGAGCGACTGCATACGCAACTCGGCGCGCATTGGCAATGCAATAAACACTATATCCAGCTTGCCATCGTGTGCGTCCTGATAGAGTTGCTCCAGGCCACCGCAAATTTTTATGTCCTCACCCTCCAATCGCCGCGTGCTATCTGCAAGCGCGCGATCATCGTAATAACCCATCACCCTGTAGCCCATCCAGGGCATATGGCTTAGCGAGTGTTCCAGGCGCGAGCCGAGCGAAGTTGCACCAACAATGGCAACGCGGCGCGGCTCTGTGGGTTTGGCTCTCATGCGCGCCAGCAACAAACGCCGCGCCCAGTGCATGCCGGTCATAATTCCCGGCGTTGCCGCTAGCCACAAAAATAGCGGCACAAAATTTTTGTCGGTAAACGAGTAAACACTCATAGCCGCCAGCGTGACGACCAGTGCAGCCCCCAGCCAGGCGCTGAGAATGCGATAGGTCAAGTTCGCCATGGAATAGCCGCGCCAGAGGTAATAAACCTCATTACCTTCAGCAAAAAAGCCAAATAAAATTACCGCCGTTAAACCCAGTGCTGTGTGTGAATTAGCCCAGGGAATATGCGTGAGCTGCAGCGCGGTCCAGAGCAAAAAGAAAATTAGCAAACTGTCCAGCGTGCGAAAAAAAGCGAGGATTTTAGAGTGGTGGAGCCGTATAACTGGTGCATGACCCGCAAGGCCAACCACCACTCCCGAAGTACTTCCGATATGCTGACTGCCCATAACGACCTCCGTGCTGTTAACTACCTAGCCAGGAGAGTTTTGCAGGATTCAGGCCAACTGAAGAAAAAACAACCAACAAGCTTTGAAAATCAGCAGCGATTGGCAAAAAAAATTACATTTCGATGCCAATCGTTAAAAAACCGCAAACACTCTGTGTAGTTTTTTACACAAAATCGCCCCAGAAAAAGGCAAAAAAAATTTGCAGTCGCACAAATTAAATTCACAGGCCTGCGTAAAAAACCACAAAATTTCTTAAAAAAAATATCTTCAAACGCAAAAAAACACTTAAAAACTTCCACTGCTGAAAATTATATTTTCCAAAATCACGCTTTAAAAATTAGAGCAAACCACGCGTGCCCTCATAGGTTAATTTAATACCGGCGGCAAACAGCGCCAGATAGCTCACGCGGTAAAACCATTTATCCGAGACGCGTAAATGCAGATAAAAGCCGAGCCACACGCCCAGCGGGGCCAGGGGCAAAAGCATTAGCGAGAGATGCAGCGAACTGAAATTTAACTGGCCAAAATAGCCATAGGGAAACAGCTTTACAAAATTTACCAGCGCAAAAAAAATTACGGTTGTCGCCGCAAACAAAGATTTAGGCAAGCGCTGCGGCAATAGATAAATAGACACAGGCGGGCCGCCGGCGTGGGCGATGTAACTGGTGTAGCCGGCCATGGCGCCCCAGAAGCTGGCGGGCCGCGCGCTGGGCTGTTGCGCGGCCATAGCGGCGACAAATTTGCGTGTCCATAAATAGTGGGCGACAAAATACAGCGACAGCAAACCCACCAGTAAGCGAATCCAATTGGCATTGGTTATTTGAAAGGTGAGCGCGCCAACCAAAGTGCCGAGCAGCGCGCCGGGGAGCAGCCAGCGCAGATTTTCGCCGCGCCAGACCTGGCCCCAGTAGTGACGAAAACTCCAGAGGCTGAAGGCGTCCATGGTGCACAGAATGGGTAGCAGAATCGCAGCGGCCAGGCGCGGATCTATCACCAGTGAGAGCACCGGCACCGCGAGCATACCCAGGCCGCCGCCAAAGCCGCCCTTGGACATGCCCAATAAAATAACCACTGGCACCGCCAGCACATAAAACAGTGTATCCACCTTAGCCCCCTTTAAATTCGCTGCGCAGCATGAAGTAATTTGCCGCGTCTGACCAGCAGTTCAGCGATTTAGCACAGGGCCCAGGAGCAGGCGGTTACTCAAAAGTCACAGGGTAATAATCGTATTCGCAGTAACTGGAGTTGCGATCGCAAACCTCAAGCAGCAGATACAGGCGCTGGGGGATCTGGGTAAAGAGCGGCGCTATATCCACCGGCGCTAGGTCGGCATCGCAATTGAGATACAAATCGCTGGTGTATTCGCACACGAGACGGCCACTTTGATCGCACCAGAGCCCCTGGCCGCAGATTTGACTCTGAATCAGCAGCGCCTGGTTTAAGCCCGGGCGATCATTCACCCAGAGGTGAACCGAGTAATCCTCCAGGCTGTTCACCCCCCAGGAGACTTCAAACTGGCCATCGTAATAATAGGGGCTGAGCGCCAGGTCGCCATAGGGTGGTTTGGCGGTGTCCTGATCATAGCTATCGAGCAAATCAAAATAGCGCAGCTGGGGCACGTAATCATCGCCGCTTTCGGCAACCACTTCAGAGCGGCAGGCAAATAAACTCAACAAGGATAACAACAGCAAAAGGCGCCCAATGATTTTCATTTTTTGCTCCGGCGATTAGTGTAAAACCCAAGTGTTTTTAATGCTAAAAGCCAGGCAATGAATTCAGCCTGAATGTATTTGCAAAATACAAATCAACTTGCTGGCTAGGGGATAGCTCAACCCAGGTGGATTTACGGCTAAAACTAAACCCGAGCCTAAATAGCCCGGATCGCAAAAAATAAAAAAGGCGGAAAAATGTGAGAGAGGCGCAGCCAGGCCGAATGCAATCCGGCCCGGGGCGGGGTGACTGGCACTACAGCCTTAAATGCGCAGCCTGGCGCAGCGGCTAGTGACGCACCTGAAGGTTGGCTTTCATATTGACTGAGCCGTCGCCCTCAAGCACCGCAAACTTGCTGGAGTCGGGGCTGGCAACCACCACTATGGGCTCCATAAACAAGGGGCGGCGGATAAACCAGAGGCTCCAGCCAAAGCTTTCCAGGCTGTGCAGCGCAAGCAGCTGCAGATTATTCAAGTAGCGCCCCAGATCTATGGGGATGGCTTTTTGCTGACCACGTTTTTCATCCACTATGTTTTTCAAACGCTCAGCCAGGCTGAGTTTGACTGTTCCGCTGGCAGTGGATGTAGCAAAGCCGTTTTTGCGCATATCGTTCATATTCGTCTCCCTTGGTTCTTACTTCCTGTTGTTGAGGTAGGCAATCTAAACCCCAAACCGGGAAATTGCTCCACCAGCGCCCCTGATGATTTTGGCGCTGTAAACAGTGTTGCCATTGGGGGGGCTAAAGTCAAAAACCATCTTGGAATATGCAGAGGGTTTGACAGGCGGCTTTTACATAATCAATACAGGGCGCCAACCCCAAAGCCGGATAAAGCCGCTACAATGAACCCCAATCGGCGATAATTACTGAATAAATAACTATTAAAATCAACGCACTATAAATAAACGCACCATCCATTAATTAACGCACTCTAAGAGATACGTCATGAAAAAATTACTTGTTGCGCTCTTTTGTTTGGGCCTGTCCCAAGTCTCCCTGGCTGGCAGTGCCGCCCTGGACCAAGTGGCCCAAAAGGTGGAGGCGCTGCGCGTCGCCATGGTCAACGCCGACGCCAAAGCCCTCACTGCCCTCTCCTCGCCCCAACTCAGCTACGGCCACTCAGGCGGCCAGGTGGAGAGCCAGGCAGAGTTTGTGGAGAAAATCGTCAGTGGCAAATCCGACTTTGTTGAAATTGCGCTAAACAACCAAACCATCAGCGTCTCCGGCAATGTCGCCCTGGTGCGTCACGACCTGGATGCCAAAACCAACGACGCGGGCAAGGGCCCGGGCGACGTGCACCTGGGTGTGCTGCTGGTGTGGCAAAAGCAAAAAGGCGAGTGGAAGCTGCTGGCGCGCCAGGCGTTCAAGTATCATTAAGCCCAACCGCATCGACAAGCGCGCCAAGGCGCGCTTTGTTTTTTTTAAGCCCTTAACTTTTTCGCCCAGTCTGTGAGGAACCTATGAAACTCTATGGCAGCTACACCTCTCCCTTTGTCCGTCACTGCCGCATAGCGCTGCTGGAAACCCATCAGGCCTGTGATTTTGTGGAAACCGACCAGGCCGCCAGCGCCGCACAATCGCCCACCAAGCGAGTGCCCTTTTTGCAGGATGGCGATGTGTTTTTAACTGACTCTGCGTCTATTTTGAAATACCTGCGCGAAAAAGCCGGGGCAAGCTTTTGCAGCAGCGCCCAGGAGCTGGATCAGCTGTGCCTGGTCAATACGGTGCTGGAAGCCCTGGTCAATCTTTTCTTCCTCGAGCGCGATGGGGTCAAGGTTGATGAAGTGGTCTATCTGCAGCGCCAGGCGGCGCGCATCCAATCCAGCCTGGCTGAACTCAATCAACTGCCACTGCCCGCAAGCGCGCCTTACAGCGATGCGCAATTGCGCCTCGCCTGTATGATCGGCTGGGCCAAGTATCGCAATCGCGCCGACTTTACGCCTTTCACCAATTTGGAAGCCTTTTACGCAGGTGCACTCGGCTATGGCCCCTTTGCTGCGACTCAACCGCCGCAGGCCTAGATTTTATCCAGTTAAAAAAAGCGCCCCAATCGGGGCGTTTTTTATTGTGCAGATTTCACCTGACTAAAGCCCATAAACAATTTTGGGACGGCGCAATTGCCCCGCGCAAAAGCCCAGCAATAGCAGCGTCAGCGGCAGGCACACCAGCCAGAACTGGCCCAGCGCCAGCCAGGACATATCCGCGCCCATTAGCACGTCTTTAATTGCCGTCTGCTGACCCAGCACCGGCACCCAGTTGAACCAGGGCTCGTGGGCACTGGGGTTCATCATGGTGTAAAACATCAGAATCATGGGGATAAATACCAGCAGGCCGATAAAGGTTTGCGCATCCTTAAACGAGCGGGCAAAGATGGCGATGCTCACCTGCAGCGCCACCGAGAAAAACGCCAGGGGCACAAGCGCGCAAAATATCGCGCCCAGATCCCAGGGGGTGACATTGACGCGCAGGCCCAGCTCATCAAAGGGCACAAAGGCAAAGGCGATAGCGAGCAATATCACTTCCAGTAGCAGCACCAGCAGAGTGATCAATAAGCTGGTCAGCCATTTGCCACCGATTACCACCAGCGACTGCGCTGGCGTTATCAATAGCGATTCGAGCGAGCGCCGCTCGCGCTCACCGGCGGTCATATCGGCGGAAAAACCCAGGCTGCCAATAAATGCCAGCAACACCAAAAACATGGGCAGGCTGGCCATTACAAAAAAGCCCATTTTCTCATCGCTGGCGATATTCATATCGCGAACTATCACCGGGTTAACCACCGAGGGCGATATGCCCCGCGCGAGCAGACGCAAGCTGCCCATGCGCCCATTCCAGCTCCACAGCTGTTGGCGAATAAAGCCCACGCTGCCCTGAATTTTATTGTTGGTGGCGTCGTACACCAGCCACAGGCTGGCCGATTCCCCCTGGGCAAATTGCTGCGCAGTTTCGACGGGAATAATCAGCGCATACTCGAGCTGTTTTTGCTCCACCTGCTGGTAGGCATCACCGCTTACCGGCTGCACCGCCACCCCCTGCTCCTCCAGCCAGTCGACCAAACTGGGCAGATACTCGGCGCCCATCACCGGCAATTTAATGGGCTCGTTCACGCTGGCGGTAGAGCTGGTTTTGATGTGAATAATAAACAGCACTGTGGCAACAAATACTGCGGCAAAATACACCGGTGGCAAAAACGCCATACGCAGGCTGCGCTTGTCGCGCCGCGCATCGCGCCACTCTTTGCGAAATACAATAAACAATTTTTGGATGGTGCTAATCATTGGCTGACTCCTTGCGCAAGTGGCTGTGCAGATTTTTGACTGACCAGCGCAGGCTGCACCAGATTGACAAAGGCATCCTCCAGATTATCGGCCTGACCCGCGGCAAGTATCTGCTGCAAATCGCCATCGGCGCGTATCTGGCCCTCGGCAATTACAATAATGCGATCGCAGAGGCCGCTCACTTCGTGCATTAAATGGCTGGAAAAGAGTACACAGCGACCTGCGTTTTTTAATTCCAGCAGCAGCCGGCGCACCGCGCGGGTAGTAATTACATCCAGGCCATTGGTGGGCTCGTCGAGCAGAATGTGCTGCGGCTGATGCACTATGGCGCGGGCCAGACAGGTTTTCATCCGCTCGCCCAGAGAGAAGCCTTCGGCGCGGCGATCGGCGATAGACTCCATCCCCAGCCAGTGAATCAGCTGATTGGTATTGGCCTCCAGCGCATCGGGCGCCAGGCCCTGCAGCTCGCCAAAATAGTGAATGTTTTCGCGCGCACTTAAACGCTTGTACAAGCCTGAGTCATCAGGCAGCACCCCCAGCCGCTGACGCGCGGCATTGGCGTGAGTACGCAGATTACATTCATCCACCCAAAGCTCGCCAGCAGTCGGCTGCAGCAGGCCGTAAATCAAACGCATCAAGGTGGATTTACCTGCGCCGTTTAAACCGAGCAAGCCAGTAATTTCACCATCGCGCAGTTCAAAACTGACCTTGTCCAGCGCGGTAATCAGCGGCTGCTTTTTACCGCCGCCAAATTGTTTACACAGATTTTCTACGCGAATCATGGCTGCTGCTCCTTGCCGCTGGACGAAGGTGCCGATGAAAATGACACCGAAGATGAAGAGACAGATGAAGACGAAGCCGAAGAGGCATTGCTATCGGCGCCGAGAATTAGCGGCAGAGGTTTTATTTTTTGCACACAGGAGGTGTTGATATTGGCCATTGAGGCCTGCTCAATAAATTGCGCAATCAACTGCGGCATGCAGCCTTGGGTACTAATAATGTGATGCCCGCCCGGCGCCTCCAGCTGCGTGGCATTGCTCAGGTGTTTTATCACTGCATCGGCCATTGGCTTGGGCGTAACCGGATCAACAGCACCGGAAAGTAGCAGTGCCGGTGTGGTGGCGTTTATCGGCTGATAGTAACTCTCGGGCATTTCCGCTTTGGGCCAAAACGCGCAAATACTGCGCGCCTCATCGAGCATATCCACACCGAGAAATACACTGCTCGCCGACTGGCTGGGATAGAGCTTGGCATCCTCGCTACAGATCACGCTGAAGTGTAATCCCTGAGCCATATCAAGCAGGTTGGGCTGCTCGGACGCCAGGGCAAATAACGAGGCGAGCATGCGATAGTCGCCTGCCACGGCCTTGTACAACACCTGGGGTAAAAGCGCACTCAGGTCGCGCGAATAGAGGCTCATAAACACCAGCGAGGTAAAACTGTTTTTACTCAGGCTAAGCTGCTTTGGCTGCTGAGTGCGCGGGTGCTCGTAGGCAATGGTTAATGGCTCGCCCTTGGTTTCCTGTTGGTTTAAGCGCGCTAAAATCGCCTGCGCATTTTGCAGCAAATCGCCGTATTGATTTTTACACTGTGGCTGCTGCGCACACTGCTCATTCAGTTTGTTAAATGCACTGCTGGCGGTTTGCGCCGCCCCTGCTGGCAAAGCCACCTGTACCGGCGCCAGGCCATCCATTACCACCGCGCGCAGCGACTGGGGATGCTCGCGCATATACTCCAATACCACGCGAGTGCCATAGGAGCCGCCCCACAGATTAATTTGCCGATAACCCAGGGCAAGGCGCACCTGCTCCAAGTCCTTCACCGCATAGGGCGTAGTATAAAAGCGGGCAACATCGCCATATTTTTTCGCGCAAGCCTGCATAGTTTTTAGGGTGAGATTTTTCTGTTCCGCATCGGGCAGCAGCTGCTCATCGGCGCTAAGCGATTCACAGCTTAGCGCGTTGGATTTTCCAGTGCCGCGCTGATCGACAAAAACCAGATCACGATTTTTGCGCAGCTCGCTAAAAGAACCCTGAATCTGCTCCGCCATAGTCACCGAGGAACCGCCGGGGCCGCCCTGAATTAAAAACAGCGGGTCAGCTTTGGGCGCTGGGCTGATAGCGGGCAGGCGCAAAATTTCCAGATTGATCTCGCCACTGGCCGGATCATCGGGATTCTCCTTAACCGCCAACTGACCGCACTGGGCACCATACACCAGCGGCGGCTTGCCGGTTTCGGCAAAACCGGGGCAGGGTTTGAGTTGCAGCTGTGGCGACTGCGCCAGGGCAGTGCCAGCCCAGAGGCCGAGCACCCCAAGTAGGCCGCTGAGGCCGGATTTTGTTTTAAATTTTTTCATCAACAGTCCCTATTATGTTGGTAGTGGTTTTTTCATTTGAATTAAGTTTTTGTTTAAGCAGCGCGAGCAGTTGGGTATCGCCTATACCCAATTGCTGCGCCGCCATAATTAGTTGCTCCAGTTGCGGTTGCAGCAGGGTCAACAATTGCTGCTCTGCATCCGCCGTATTTTTTTGCGCGGCATTTTTTTGCACGGCTATGCGCATGGCTTTACCGCGCTGACGCTCCAGCAAGCCCTCTGCCTCCAGTAGGCTGTAGGCCTTGGAGATAGTCATAGCATTGACGCCATGAACCACTGCAAGTTCGCGCACCGAGGGCAACTCATCACCGGCGCGCAGCTGGCCACCGGCAACCAAACGGCGCACCTGCTCCACCAGCTGGCGGTAAATGGGTATACCCGATTGCGGGTTGAGCACAAACATCTTAGCTAGGCCTTAATAAATTGACTCTGGGCCACTGCTGCCAGAGATAGCGACGCAGATAAATTCCGCTGACAATTATGCCTAGCGGCAACCAGATACTGGCCTGAGCGATAGCGGCAGAAAAGAAAATTGCCAACAGCAAAATTGACATCACCAGCAGGAAATTTACTGCAGCAAATACATTTAAGCTGACTCGGGTTTTAACATAGAGCAACAGTGCCAGTAAAAAATAGGCACAGAAGGTCAGCCATAAAAAGCCCATCAGTTTTAAATCGGCCAGGGCGGAAGTTAATGGCTCAGTTTGAATGGCGATCACCAGTCCATAACCAAACAAGCCCAAGCCGCCAGCCCAGAGCATCTTGGTTAAAAACCAGCGCTCCAGATAAGCCAGCAATGCCAGCCTATCGCCGGGGAAGTACAACCAGAGGCGCTTAAGATTGATAAACACATTCTGACTTGCCTCCAGGCTGACACTAAATAAAATCAACCCCAATAAAAACACCAGGGCATTGCCGTTAATTAAATTGAGCGGCGCAACCGAGCTGGCGCCGCCCAGGCCCGCCCAGGATAAAAAGCCAACACTAATCAGGTAGGCCGAGAGCATTAAGCCCAGGCGCAGCAATTGCGGTTTTAGCCCATCCGAAGCGCCAAGCAGCATTGACCCGGTTAAGGAGCGCCCCGGCCCCTGCAGCCAGCGCCAATTATTGATAATTGACTGAGGTTGAACCCCCTTAAACTGCCAATCGCCCAGCTGCTGCGATAAGCTGTAAACCTTAAGCACTGGCGCGCGCCAATATAGCCACCAGAGCGCAAACAGAATCCAGGAAAGCGTGCAGATCAAACCAGCGATGAGAGGAAAATTGCGCACAAAAGCCTGAACCCAAATCATCACACCAATGATTGAAAGCGGGATAAGGATCTGCACACGCGAACTGTAACTGCCCA
>CBIMZH010000036.1:0-10939 GCA_966248255.1 uncultured Cellvibrio sp. | reverse complement strand
GGTTGGCCTCCTGGTGCAGTACGCGCGAGGCGTGGGCGTAGAGTACCGAATCGTTGCGCACTTTTTCAAAGGCGGGCAGGCGGATATACACCTGATCGTTTTCCGCCAGGTCGCTGCGGTTTTGCAGCGGCATAGGAATAATGCGAATGCTCTGTTCGGCGTTAGGGTCAAAGGCTTTGGCAGACTCTTCGCCCTGAATGGGGCAGCCCTGAGTTTGCGGCGCGCTCAGTTCACTTTTGGGATCGAGCATGGAGATCTGCGCCGCCATTTTTTCTGGCTCCAGCTGGCGCATACCCACCTGGGAATTATTGGGGTCAGCCACATCCACATGGGTGTTTGAGTTGTGTTGATACTCGTAAGGGTTGGGCAGCTTGTCGATATGGCTGGGCCAGTCGATACGGGTGGAGTCGATTTCGGTCCAGCCAGCCGGTGGCGCCTTGCGGATTACCGCCGTGCCGCGAATATCGTTTAGCTCGTCAATCGTTTTACCGCCCGCCAGGGCGTGGGCTACTTCGGCAATGGCGCGCTCGGCGTTACCGTACAAGAGAATATCGGCGGTGGAGTCGATTAGTACCGAGCGGCGCACCTCGCTGCTCCAGTAGTCGTACTGGGCGATTCGGCGCAGGCTGGCTTCTATGCCGCCAATTACAATAGGCACGTCTTTATAGGCTTCTTTACAGCGCTGGCTGTACACAGTCACGGCGCGGTCGGGGCGTTTGCCGCCTAGGCCGCCGGGGGTATAGGCATCGTCGGAGCGCATGCGCAAATCGGCGGTGTAGCGGTTGATCATGGAATCCATATTGCCCGCGCTTACGCCAAAAAACAGGTTGGGCTTGCCCAGGGCTTTAAAGGGCTCGGCGCTTTTCCAATCGGGCTGGGCAATGATGCCCACGCGGAAGCCTTGCGACTCCAGGTAGCGGCCAATCACCGCCATACCAAAGCTGGGGTGATCCACATAGGCGTCGCCACAGACGATGATAATGTCGCAGCTATCCCAGCCAAGTTGATCCATCTCCGCCTTGCTCATGGGCAGGAAGGGCGCAGCACCAAAGCACTCGGCCCAGTAGCGGGGGTACTCAAACAGGTGATGGGCGCGATTTTTGTCAGGCATAGCCTGAGGTGATTGGGAATGGCTGGACATGGGGGTAATAGACTGCGTCAAAAAGAGGGCGGCTATTCTCCCAGAAAAGCGCGCGCGTGGACAGCTTAAATTTTGAGCAATTGCGATTTGCGCTGCCTAAATCACCGAGCTAACTCAGTGACTTAGATATCGCTAGGGCTTGGCTTATTGCAAAAGGCCTAGATGGCCTTTTGCGGCACCTCGGGCAGGCGCTCGGCCAGCGCCTGGCGCAGGCGCGCTAAATACTGGCGGTGTTTGAGCGGAAAGTGCATTTGTACCGATTGGCCATCGCGACAGTCCAGCACCAGCAGGTGCAGGTGATAGCTGATGCTGGCGATCTCGGTCAGTGGGATGCGCTTAAACGCCTGTTTGGGCATTAGCGAAAAGCCCAGGGAGTCCTGAGTTAATTCCAGCACCAGGGCTATATCCGCCCAGCGTCTGGCGTAAAACCAGCTTAGCCAAAGGCAAACCAGCAGGCCGGTGGTGACCAGGCCGCGTGTCAGGCTTGAACTGGCGCCGGAATAGGACACCAGCCAAAAGGCAAAGCTGGCCAGCAGCACCAGGCGGAATAAATGAAAGCCGCGATGGGTAACGCTGCCCAGGCGCGGCTCGGTCACGCGAATTAAAGGTTTGTCACTCATTGGTCGGCGAGGCGCTTGGCAACATCCTCGTAACCGCCTTCGTTAATGGCGTGTTTAAAACCCAGGGATTGCAGGGTTTCCTGGGCAATGCCGGAGCGGCGGCCGGTGCGGCAGTAAAGGTGAATAGTCGCGTCTTTATCGCTGGTCACTTCACCTATGCGCTGGGCGATTTCCTCATAGGGAATATGGGCGGCATCCTTCACATGGCCAGAGTTAAATTCTTCGCTGGTGCGCACATCAATCCAATAGTCAGTAGCCATAGCCAGGGTACTCGCGGTTAGTAAACATAAACAGGACAGTATTTTCAGGGGGCGCAGCATAACAAGCTCCTCTCGGGTTGTGCCAGCGTTTAAGCATAAACAAAAAAGCCCGCCTAAGCGGGCTTTTTGGCTGGCCAGAAGGGCTTAGGCTTTGGCCAAAAGGGTGTCGTATTTGCGGCTAAGCATATCGTAAAACTGCTCGCGCACTTGAATGATGGCTGACTTGAGCGCGGTGATTTGCTCCGGGGTTATATCTTTGCGGCAGGCGTAAACCTGTTTGCGGTAGATGGCAATTTTGGCACCGTAGAGACGCAGACTGCGCTCCAGATTTTTCTCGCCCAGCATCAGCAGCTTGGATTCAGCTTCGGCGAGCTTTTTAAATTCGCTGACCAGCTCATTGTTGACATCGTCCAATTCCTGACGCCTGGCTTGCGGCCAGCGGTCGCCAAACTGGATGGATTCGTTAACCAGTGACGAATATTTGGCGAAAATATGGGTAACCGTGCCCACCTGGGCGGAAACCTGCTCGAGAATCTCCAGGCGGCGGTTGCCGCGCTGCATGTTTTGCTGCAGGTGGATACTGCGGCGCAACAGCAGCCAAGCCATAAGCCCGGCGATTAGTGCACCCAGGCCGATTTTTAACGGGGTGTCGGTCAGTTGAATCAGAGTGTCCAGGTCCATAGCGGCCTCGCGTCAGAAAGTCGTCGTAACGGGTTAATAACGGAGATTTTGCAAGGACCAGGCCAAAGCTCAGCAGCAGAAGTAATTACCGGCGTGATTCGATGTTTGGTAGCAGCGCCGTAAATATCCCTAACAAAGGCAAGAAGGCGCAACAGTGAAACACGTAAAGGATACTGGTGGAATCTGCCAGCTTGCCCAGTGCCGCTGCCGCTATTCCGCTAAATCCAAACATCAAACCAAAGAGTAACCCGGCAATTAAGCCGACTTTTCCCGGAACTAGCTCCTGTGCAAATACCACTATGGCGGAAAAGGCCGAAGAGAGCACTAACCCGATAAGGACACTAAGCGCCGCTGTCCAAAATAAATTGCAATAGGGCAGCAACAGCGTAAATGGCGCCGCTCCCAAAATTGAAACCCAAATAACCAGCTTGCGCCCGATTTTGTCCCCTAAAGGCCCGCCTGCAAAGGTCCCCAGTGCGACAGCTGCCAAAAACAGAAAAAGAAATAACTGTGCCTTGCCGACCGACAGCCCGAAGCGCTCAATCAGATAAAAGGTGTAGTAGTTGCTCATGCAGGTCATGTAGACGAATTTTGAAAAAATAAGTAACCCCAAAAGCAGTAGTGCGCCGACAATTTTCCGTTGGTTGAGCGAGTTGTTTACTTTATTCAGGTGCTTAAAGTGTATTACTGCATGACTGTGCACGACCCACTTGCTCACGCTAAAAAGTACCAGAATTCCGAGCAGGGCAAAGGCGGTAAACCAGCCAATACTCGTTTGTCCGCGCGGTAAAATTATGGCTGCAGCCAGCAATGGGCCTATGGCTGTACCTGTGTTACCACCTACTTGAAAGAGCGATTGGGCAAATCCAAACTTGCCACCGGATGCCATGCGCGCAACGCGCGAGGCCTCTGGGTGAAACGTAGAGGAGCCAAGACCAACAAAGGCCGATGCCAACAAAAGGCTGGCGAAACTCTGCGCGAAAGCCAGCATCACCAGACCAAGCAGGGTGAAGACCATGCCAATGGGTAAAAGGTAAGGCTTGGGGTGTTTGTCGGTATAAAGCCCAATGCCTGGCTGCAAAATCGATGCAGTAAGTTGAAATACCAGGGTGATTAAACCTATCTGAGTAAAGCTCAGATCGTAGTTGGCCTTCAACATGGGATATATGGCTGGCAAGACGGCTTGGATCAAGTCATTTAATAAGTGCACAAATCCAACAGCCCCAACAATTGGCAGCACTAATTGTGTGGGGTCAAACTCGGTCGTCGCTAACGGCTGTTGTGGCTGGGGGAAGGTTTCCATTTTGCTCATGGTTTATATGTTCTCTGGTGTGGCGCTGTAGCTTTGAGTTTTTTTGCGGAGAATGCCTAATTCGCATAGCCAGTATAATTGGACGATAAAAATAAAAATGACATAAACTATCGAGTAAGTGACAAATGATTGCGGCCTTGCTGATTGGCTAAATGGCCATTGGGGCTTTTATTGCGATGGCGTGGTATTAGGATGAAAAGATGCCTAGGTAAAACGAGGATTGGTGTTGACGACACTTGGACGCTTAAGCCCTGAACAGTTACAGCTGGTGCCCAGGCCTATAGTGGCCTGGGCAGGACATTATCCCCTGGGCACAGAAATTCAACCGCATACGCATCCTCGCGCGCAATTACTCTATGCCGTAGAAGGGGTTATGCGGGTGCTAACCCCCAACAATGTATGGACAATTCCATCGCATCGGGCGCTCTGGGTGCCAGCTGGGGTTGAGCACCATTTGTTTACTATGTCCGATCTGGAGATGCGCACGCTTTATATTGATACAGCACAACCGCTAGCGTCGGAGCTTGATGCTGGAACCTTACCGGCGCAGTTGGGGAGGCAGATTAATACCCAGGAATGTCGCGCCATTTCAGTGTCCGGGTTATTGCGTGAGCTGATTCTTAGTCTGTTAGAGGAACCTGTTGAATATCCTATCCCGGGCCGTGGCGAACAGCTTACGGCGTTGATTTTGGCAGAGATAAGTCGCGCCCCTACACAGGCTATACATATTCCTTGGCCAAAGGATCGCCGCCTGCAGAGGGTTTGTAATCTGTTGATGAATTCCCCTGGGGCTGACCATACCATTGATCATTTGGCCGATTTGGCAGGCGCCAGCGCGCGAACCTTAATCAGGCTTTTCCCTCGCGAAACAGGGCTTAAGTATCGCCAATGGGTTCAGCAAGTACACTTGGCGGAAGCCCTTTGTCGCCTGGGGCGAGGTGAGCCTATAACGCGCATTTCCGGCATTCTTGGCTATGCCAATCCCAGTGCCTTTTCTGCGATGTTCAAGCGCGCTTTTGGTGTTGCACCTAACCAATATTTGGGGAACCGGGCAGAGCGTTAACTTCCTCGTTAACGGTTTCCCGGCGAACTATCCTCCCTGCTGGTTATCTTCACCTTTCACCCTTCGTCAATGTGCGCGTATTGGCGTCTTAGTTCCGGAGCGGCTTGAGGAGAACTTCCAGCCCATTGAGCCGAATCTCATACATAAGCGCCAGCAACTGGCCCAGTTTGCCTTTGGGGAAACCTTCGCGCGCCATCCACAACAGATAATGCTCGGGGATATCGGCTAGGGCGCTGCCGGCGTATTTGCCGTAGGGCATGGTGGTGTTGATCAGTTCGCGCAGCAGCTCTGGGTGCAGGTTAAAATCTTCCATGGGCGCGCCTTAACCGCCCGCGAGTTTGACGGTAAAGCCGCGCTTTTCCAGTTCGGCTTTAAGCTTGTCGCGCTGGTCGCCCTGAATTTCAATCACACCATCTTTAAGCGAGCCGCCGACACCGCAGGCGACTTTAAGTGCTTTGGCCAGGTCTTTGAGCTTGGCCTCTTCCAGCAATACCCCGCTGATAGTGGTTACGCCTTTGCCGTTGCGCCCGGCAGTTTCGCGGCGGATGCGCACTATGCCATCGCCCGTGGGCAGGCTGGCGGCAGGCTTTTCCTCTTTAATGCGACCGGTTTCGGTGGAGTAGACCAGGCGGCTGTTTTTTTCTTTGGACATATTCACTGCTCCGACAAACTTGCGCCAATTCTACCTGCCCAGGCTGCTAGAATGCGCGGCAAATTTTACCGAGGTGGCAAATGAATATTCAGGGTAGTTACTTGCCCCAGTGGCAAGCGGTGGCGGATGCCTTCGCAGATAACTTCGCCCAAGCGGGGGAGGAAGGCGCTAGCCTGGCGCTAATGCACCAGGGGCAGCTGGTGGTAAATATTTGGGCGGGCCACTACAGCAATAAGCAGGAGAGCCTAAGCGAAAGCCCCTGGCGCGAAGATACCCTGGTCAATGTGTTTTCTACCGGCAAAGGCCTGGTGGCGCTTTGCGTGTTGCAGCTGATTGCCCAGGGCAAGCTGCAGCTGGACGCGCCAGTGGCCAGTTACTGGCCGGAGTTCGCGCAAAACGGCAAAGCGGCCATCAGCCTGCGCCAAATTCTCTGTCACAGATCTGGCTTGTCTGCCTTTAATGCGCCAATTCCCAGTGAGCAAATATTTGACTGGTCGGCGATGACCGCTGCCGTAGCGGTGGCAACGCCTTGGTGGGAGCCTGGCCAGGGGCAGGGCTATTCGGCGTTTATGTACGGCTGGATGCTGGGGGAATTGGTAATACGGTTGAGCGGTTACGCCAGCTTTAACGATTATTTTCAGGCTCAGGTGGCCGTACCCCTGGGGCTGAATTGCCACTTTGGTGTGCCAGATGTGCTATTGGCATCTATCGCCGATACCGGCCCGCTCAAGCGCCCACTGGGCAGCCCCGCCAGTTCAACCGGTGCTGATAGCCTGGCACTGGGCAAAATTATGAAAGCTGATCCACGTGGGGTGACCAATCGCGCCTTTAGCAACCCTCTCAGCCTGATGACCTCGACCAATACCCGCGCCTGGCGCCAGGCGCAAATACCCGCCGCCAATGGCCATTGCAATGCGGTCGCCCTGGCCAGGATATATGGTCAATTGGCCTCTGCATCCGGCGTACTATTGGATGATTCGCTGCGCCCGTTATGTTGGCAGCAGCAGACGTTTGAGCAGGACCGGGTATTGGGCCTGCCGCTACGCTTTGGTTGCGGCTTTATGTTGTCGCAGCAGGATCGACCGGATTGTCGCTATGGCCGTGGCGAGCGCGCCTTTGGTCACCCCGGAGCGGGTGGTTCTGTCGGATTTGCCGATCCGGATTATCAATTAGGCTTTGGTTACGTCACTTCGCGTATGGGCCAGAGCCTGCTAATCGATGCGCGCGCAGTCAGTTTGATTGATGCCGCTTACAGTGTGTTGGGAGCCTAAATGAATATTGAAGAAGAGATCATCGAGTTGCAGACCCGCCTGGCGTTTCAGGAGGACACCATTCATCAATTGAACCAGGTGGTGAGCCAGCATGATGGCGAAATGCTGTTGATGAAAGAGCAGATACGCCAGTTACTTGATCGCTTTAAAGAGCTGCAACACCAGCAGTCTGCGGGTGGGCTTGAAATAACCAATGAGCGTCCGCCGCACTATTGATTATAAATTTTTTGAAAGAAATGGCATAAAAAGCAGCAAAGTGGCGCACTAGTTCACATTTTTACTAATAATCAACTTAACTTTTAGCTCCTGCCGTAATAGCGCGAAAATTTGACTACACTAGGTAATCAACGAATCTTTTGTGAGCTATTCGACCTTATGCGGCATCCGAATTCACAAGGGAATCCGGCCGAGCTTTCGCTAGCCAATGGTTTTGAGAGCGCATTGGTTAGTGCGGGAATAGCGGCCTGGAACATGGACGTAAGTAGCGGGGTGATCCTCTTTTCACCCGGTGCCAGAGCCTTGATCCCCGGAGTGACTGATCTCCGGATAAGTCTCGCCAAGCTGTTGCAGCAGGTCGCTGCAGCAGATCGTTTTGTATTCTTCCAAAGTTTCAATGCTGACTTCAGCGATACAGACACCCATTGTCTGAGAAGTTGTGAAGTTCATTGGCCCGCCAGCAACAGCAATCTCCGTCTAAAGTTTGTCGGCCGCCTGGTTGAGGCAGACGGCGCTAACCGTCAGTTTCAGGGCGTTGTGCTCAATACCAGCCACTGGCTAACCCAATCTGGCCCCATTGCCGCCCAGGAGTATTTGGTCGACCTGCTCACTGATAACCCTGTGCCCTGCATGCTTACCGATAATCGCGGCATATTGCTCTACACCAATAGCGCCTGTGAGCAGTTGTTTTTATTGGCGCCGCGACAGGCAGACTCCGCCCTGGGGCGCTACTCATTACTGGAAGACCCGCAAATTACCCGCCTGCCCGACGTGGCCAACGCGATTGAGCGTATTTACCTTTCAGGTCAGCCGGGCTCGACTGAGCTTTATTACCAGCTGGGGGCGATACACAACAGTCCTTTTGTCAGCGAGCGGCGGTTGTATTTACAGGTTAACTTTCTGCCGATAAAAAATAGCGCCGGTCAGGTCGAGCGGATGCTGGTGCAGTTGCAGGATCTTTCGCGCGAGAAAAATGCCCGCCTTGCACTGCAGGAAAGCGAAGCCAGTTATCGGGCGTTTATCAGCAACAGCTCCGAGGCTATCTGGTGTTATGAAATTCAGCCGCGAGTGGACGTAAAAGCCCCTTTAATGGATCAGGTGCAGCAGATTGCGCTTAATGCCCACCTGGTGGAGGCCAATCGTGTGCTGTTAAGTATGATGGGCGCCAAGTCGCTGGAGGAAGTTCTGGGGATGGGCTTGGTTGAGAGCGGCTCGACCCAGTATCGCTTTGATATCGACAGATTTGTCGCTGACGGCTATCAAATGGAAGACCATGACATCATTCGCCAGGACAGCCGCGGCAAGCAGTATTATTTTCAGATTTCCTGCACCGGCATAGTGGAAGATGGACAGCTCAAGCGTGTCTGGGGCACCACTAAAGATGTCACAGCGCGGCGCCGCTACGAAGAGCGACTGCGCTATCAATCACTGCATGATTCACTCACCGGCTTGCCCAATCGCGACAAACTCTACGAGGATATGGAGACCTGTTTTAGCCAGCGGCACGCTGAGCAGATCAGTGCGCTCTTACTTATAGATCTGGATAGATTTAAAGAGATCAACGATACCCTGGGGCACAATGTCGGCGATCGTCTGTTGCATATGGTCGGGCCGCGTCTGGCCGCGGAAATGGCCGAGATCCCCGGTACAGTGGCACGCTTGGGGGGCGATGAGTTTGCGGTGTTTTTACCGCGTATTCGCAGCACTCACCAGGCAGTTGTATTTGGCCATAGGCTATTGGATGCGCTCTCTCAGGAGTTTGATCTGGATGGCTTTTGTACCCAGATGTCGGCCAGTATTGGCATAGCAATAGCGCCCCATCAGGCACAAGATCATCACGAGCTGATGCGCTATGCCGACATCGCCATGTACCACGCCAAAAGCCAGATGCTAGGCTTGTCTATTTACAGTCAGGAGTATGATCCCCACTCACCCAAGCGCTTGGCGATGATGGGTGAGTTGGGTCGTGCTATTCGCGAGAACCAATTGTGCCTCTATTTTCAGCCCAAGGTGATTTTGGATGAAGGTCGGGTGTATGGTTTTGAAGCGCTTATCCGCTGGATTCATCCTGAACTGGGTTTTGTGCCGCCCAACGATTTTATTCCCATCGCCGAATTTACCAGTTTGATTCATCCGTTAACGGCTTGGGTTTTGGAAAAAAGTATTGAGCAGTGTCGCCAGTGGCAGCTGCAGGGCTTGAGTTTAAGTGTTGCGGTCAACTTGTCGGCGCGCAATCTTATGGATGATAACGTGCCCAAACTGGTGGAACGCTTGCTACAAAAATATCAGTTGCCAGCTTCGCGGCTGGAGTTGGAAATTACCGAAAGTTCAATCATGTCTGACCCCACGCGCGCGCTGAGGGTGCTGCAACATTTGCACGATTTGGGTGTGCATCTGGCAATTGATGACTTTGGTACGGGTTATTCCTCGCTCGCCTATTTAAAGCGCCTGCCAGTGCAGACACTGAAAATTGACAACTCTTTTGTGCGCAATATGCTGGAAGATTTGCAGGACGAATTGATTGTCAACTCAACCATCCACTTGGCACACAACCTGGGGTTAACGGTAGTGGCCGAGGGGGTGGAAAATGACGCGCTGCTGGAGCGGTTAAAGCAAATGGGCTGCGATGAGGCTCAGGGGTTTTTTATTGGCCGGCCCATGGATTTAGCCCAGACGAGTGCATGGCTGGTGGATTCTGGCTGGTTAAAAATCCCCGAGAACAATACCTAGCGCAGCGGTTCCCGGGAATTTTGCGTACAGTAGATTAAAAGCTGCGATCAAGCATTTGCTCTTCTACATACTTGAGGCGCTCTTCCAGCAGCGCTGTGTGATACTGGTCGCCTTTGGTGAGCTTCAGCGCGTTGCGCAACTGAATTGCCGCGCGATCATAAACGCCGTTCAAAATAAAATATTCTGCCCGCGCCTGATGCACCCCGCGAATATTGCCCGCCAATCCACTGACCTCGGCCAGCAAATACCAAACATAATCATCCTGAGGGCGAACCCGAGATAGTTTGTCGAGAATGTCCGCCGACTCCTGGTAAATCCCCGCTTTCATCAAAGCTTCTGCCAGGCGCACTTTGGTGGGGTAGCTATCTGGATTCTCTTCGTTGAGTTTGCGCAAAATATCCAGCGCATTTTTATAGCGCTCGGCTGCGATTTCGATATCGGCGCGCATAATTTGGTAAGTCAGACGTGAAGGGTCCTTGGCGAGTAGTGGTGCCATGGCTTCGCGTGCAGCATCAAACTGGCTGGCGCGGGTGAGCGCTAACACTAAACCGTAACGACTCGCCTCGGGGTTATCGCTTTCTTTATCCAGTTCACTTTTAAATACCTTGACGGCAATTTGCGGTGTCTCCTGGGTTTCTACACGGATGCGGTTGCGCATCAGGTGGAATTCCAAATTGTCCGGATAGGCTTTTTGCGGGTATTGCATGGCCCGGTTGCGGGCATCGGCGACGCGGCGCTCGGTTAATGGGTGAGTGAGAAGATATTCCGGCGGGCGACGGGTGAGACGGTTGGCGCGCAGCATTTCTTCAAACATATCGGCTTCGGCATAGGGGTCCAGGCCGGCGCCCACCATAGTCTGCATGCCAATACGGTCAGCCTCTTCTTCATTTTGCCGGCTAAAGCTCAGGCGCGCCTGTTGGGTTGCGGCCTGGGTGGTCATGATTGCGGCCATGCCCGCATCACCACTGGAGTTGGCTGCCAGAACCAGGCCAG
>CBIMZH010000035.1:0-11097 GCA_966248255.1 uncultured Cellvibrio sp. | reverse complement strand
TGCTCCGGTAGCTCAGTTGGATAGAGCAGCCGCCTCCTAAGCGGCAGGTCGGACGTTCAAATCGTCTCCGGGGCACCATCTTATTTGCAGCAAGCACAATGAATCTAATCTTGCTCCACCCAGAAGACATGGTGTCTAGCAATGTCGCATCGATTAAAGACACGCGTCGCCTCAGCCATGTAAACACAATCCATGGCGCCAAACCCGGAGATAGGCTTAAAGTTGGTCTAATCAACTGCAACCTGGGCCAGGCAATTGTCGAGCATATAAGTGCAAGCGAGCTTAGGCTCCAGTGCGAATTTAACCTGGCACCACCAGAGCCCTTGCCGATCAAGCTGTTTCTTGGCTTACCTCGCCCCAAAATGCTCAAGCGAATCTTTCAAACAATTGCCACTCTGGGCGTGAAAGATTTGTACTTGATCAACTCCTATCGCGTAGAAAAAAGTTACTGGCAAACACCCTTCTTGCAGCCGGACGCAATTCGCGAGCACCTGCTGTTGGGCCTTGAACAGGGCTGTGATACCCGCCTACCTCAAGTCCATCTAGCCAAACGCTTTAAGCCGTTTGTTGAAGATGAGATGCCAGAGTTAATCGCCAACTCCAGGGCGCTGGTAGCACACCCCTATACCCAAGAGCCCTGCCCTCGAGCCCTTACTCAGCAAATCAGCCTGGCGGTGGGGCCAGAGGGCGGTTTTATTCCCTATGAAGTCGATTTATTAACCGGCTGCGGATTTTCTGCAGTGACCCTGGGGCCGAGAATTATGCGGGTTGAAACCGCCATTCCCTTTCTATTGAGCAGACTCTTCTAGCAGCGCCTAGCCGCATCCAGCCAGACAAAAGTTGCTAAATTTGCGCAAGTCTGCAAAATCCGTGTAATGGCGGCTAGGCGCCAGCCATTTTGTTCACAGTTTTGCAAATTAGTGCGATTATGCGCCACGGAGACTTAGCAACCCGATAAGAATACTCAGCAATGACCCACCTAATTAGCCTGGATCAACTTAAGCAGCAGCCACAAGGGTTCGTTATTTTTGACTGTCGCTTTCGTTTAAATGACGCAGACTTTGGCTTGGCAGCCTATAAAGCCGGCCATCTACCCGGCGCTTATTTCCTGGATCTGAATAACGATTTGTCCAGTAAGGTGCAACTGCATGGCGGGCGCCACCCACTGCCCAACGCGGAAGTGCTGACGCAAAAACTGCGCGATGCGGGCGTCAATAATCTCAGCTCGATTCTCCTCTACGATGATTCACGTGGCGCCTATGCGGCCAGAGCCTGGTGGCTATTAAAGTGGCTGGGGCTGGAGAAGGTTTATTTACTTGATGGCGGGTTTAATACATGGCGCGATTCGGGCGAGCCACTGGATCGCCGCACCCCACCGGTCAGAAGCAGCAACTTCAACCCAATCACTCAGCAAAATATGAGTTTGAGCCGCGATCAGATTCTAGCGGCGCTCAACCAGCCGGGGAGCTTGACGCTGATCGACTCGCGCGAGCCCAGACGCTACCAAGGGCTAGAAGAGCCTATAGACCCAATTGCCGGGCATATTCCCGGAGCGATAAATTATTGCTGGCAGGATATAACGGATGAAAGCGGCTTTTTTAAATCGACAGATGAGCTGCGCACGCACTGGCAAAGCCTGAATTGCACGCAAGACATTGGCGTTTACTGCGGCTCGGGCGTAACCGCCTGCGTTAACCTGTTTGCCCTGGATATGCTTGGCATCAAAGCCAAGCTGTATCCAGGGTCCTGGAGCGACTGGTGCTCCTATCCAGCAGAGTCACCTATCGAATAATCAGTTGGAATATTCGTACTCTATGCGCACATCCTGAGGCGCACCTTGATTATCATCTATGTTTGACCGCCCCTGAAAGCGCATCAGATACTTGCCATTGGGGTCATATGCCAAATAGATGGGCGCCGCCATAAGGGCCGTAAAAAATCGCGCGGGCTTTATGCGAAAATAAATCCAGCCAGCGCCATAGGTTTTATCAAATACGGGCGAATCCTGAGCACCAATACGCTCAACTTTAAGGGCGATTACATCCAGCCTTGCGGGAATGGCAAAATCGAAACTCACCGCTTTATTGGCAACCAGCTTGTCCCACTTCAATTGAATAAATGCATCAAACCCTGCATCCAGCACCAGGTTGGCATTGTCGTAAATCATCCGCTCCCGGCGTGAATCGCCCAGCGCGTGTACCAGTTTTAATTTGGGGCCGTCAAATTGTGCAGTGATGTGCTCGCTGTCACGCTCATCAAAAAAATCAAATTCCGGCTGAAAATAGGCACCTTGATAAGTGAGCGTTTTGGTGGCGAAGGTTTCGCCGGAGGGATAAACATAGTCAACCCGTACCTGGCGGTTTTCATCCATCGCCGTGTACAGTTCCCGGTAAACCAACTGATTGGTAGCAAGGTTATAAGCGCTGCCCGCGGTAACATAATTTTGTGCTTGCGCTATACAGGAATAGCCAGCGACCACCACTAAGGCCAGGCTTCTCAATACGAAAGATAGGCGATTAAACATAGGCAACAAACCTCTGCAAAATTAATTGACTCAACCAGCGATGCAGCGGCAACACCAGCGCCCACATGATGACCAATAGCGGCACCACATCCAGTAGCAGATTACTGCTGGTCCAGTTGGCAGAAGACAAACGCTCACCAGCCAAATAGCTAAGCGGGCCACAAATAGCACCGAGCAGTGCACCTATCCAGGGGCGCTCATAAACCCAGCGCAGTGAATGATTGAGGTTAATACCCAGCAGCACCCAAACACAGAGCACCCATAGCGGCGACATAGCGCGAGTTTCGGCGAATTGAATCAGGCCGCCACCGAGCAATATGGCATCGTGAATTACACCAAAGGCCAAGGCTAACATCAGGGCTACCAGGTCACCCCGGCGCACAGGGGTATATTTGAAATGAAGAATGAGCGTCACCGCGGTGAACAACCCGGCCCACAGGTTGCCGTATAGCACACAGATAAACCAGCCGACTTGAAATACTACAGCATTGATAATGTTGAATCGGGTCGAGGGAGTCATCGGTAAAGGGGGCGAGATCTATAGTTTGGCTTGGCCATTAACAACTGCACTGTGCCAATACTACGTTCAATAAAGCCACCTTCGCAATAACTTAAATAGAATTCCCACATACGGATAAAGCGTTCATCAAAGCCCAGCGCCCTCACCTCCTCCAGCCTGGCTAAAAATGCCTCGCGCCAGTGTTTAAGGGTCCGCGCATAATCCGCCCCAATTTCCTGTAGATTGACGATGTTCATATCCGTACGCTGGGCAACCTTATTGGCCAGTAAAGCAATAGATGGCAGGCAGCCGCCGGGAAATATATAGCGCTGAATAAAATCCACCGCCCCACGCGCCTGCTCATAACGCTGATCGGCGATGGTAATTGACTGAATAAGCATCAAACCATCATCTGCAAGCAAGCGCGAACAGAGGTCAAAATATGTATCGTAATGCTCATGCCCCACAGCCTCGATCATTTCGATAGATACCAGTTTTGAATAGTGTCCGCGTAGTTCGCGATAATCCTCAAACAGTACGGTAATTTGCTCACTCAAGCCTGCGGCTGCCACCCGCTGCCGCGCAAATTCATACTGCTCCCGAGAGATAGTGGTGCTAGTCACCCTACAACCGTAATGGCGGGCGGCATGTATGGCCATAGCACCCCAACCGGTTCCTATCTCCAATAAGTGGTCTTTGGCGTTAAGCTCCAGCTTTTTACAAATCAGGTCCAACTTATAGCGCGAGGCCTCCTCCAGCCCCGCCTCCGGATAGGGATAAACCGCGGAGGAATACATTAGGCTGGGATCGAGAAACAAGCTAAAAAAGTCGTTGCCCAAATCGTAGTGTGCGGAGATATTTTTGCGCGAACCCTGCTTGCTGTTGCGATTAAACCAGTGAAATGCTTTTAACAGCAGCTTGCCAACCCAGGATTGACCAGCGTCCATTTGATCCAGCGCATCCAGATTTTGCACAAACAGACGTATAACATTGGTTAGGTTGCTGCTTGTCCAGCAAGCATCCATATAGCTTTCGCCCGAACCTATAGAGCCACTAAACACAACCTGCGTATATATATCGGCGTTTTGCACACGAATATCCGCCACCAGCTCCGCTGTTTCAGTCGCCTCACCAAAGCGAAACACTTCGCCGCCTTCAATAATCAGCAAGCTGCCCCGCTTGATTTTGGCCAGGTGTTTAAACAGCAATCTGCGCGCAACCTGTTGATTGCGACTCACCAGAGACAACTTGTGTGCGGGCATCTGAGCAATACTTTGGGTTGTCACACTGACCTCCTGAGGTGAACTTAGAGTTTAATTTTGGGCGACGCTGTAGCTATGGAGCTTTGACTATCCACTTCCATCACATCCTGACCGGGGTGAGCAAAATAAGGCACACGCCTAAGCCACAACTTCAGGGCTTGCCAGTAAATGGCCAGAGGCACCTTTAGCGCCGACCAGGGCGCCAGCCACAAATGCCTGTGCAGCAACTGCTTAGTCCAGGCGTGGCGCTTGAGGTTGAGGGTGGCATCCATATGACAACCCGGCCCCTGCTGGTCAGAATGATTCTCCATGTGAACCAATAAATTTTCTGAAGGCGCAGTGCTAACCCAGTGGTAATTCATTGCCAAAGGATTGAAAGGTGAAACGTGAAATTGTTTAGCGAAGGTTTCTTGTGTTTTTCCGCTCTGCGGATCACAAGTAATAAGGTAACTGTGGCGCTGATTCCAGGGCGTGTTATTAACTTCAGCGAGAATAACGCTGGGGTTTTCTGCTCCCGGCTCAAACACATAATAGAAAGACACCGGATTAAAACAAAACCCCCAGAGACGCAGATTAGTTAAAACCCGAATGGCACCCTTGGGGCAGTCACCAAGCTCCGCCTCAATGCGCTGCTTAACCGCATCTTTCAGTGGGATATGGTGAGGAGCAAGGTAATCCTTGCGGTTAAAATACCCGAGGTTAACGCTGTTTAGCGACCACCAGAGCGAGTGAGAAAAAAGATCTTGCAACTCATCCAGATCTATATAAAAAAGCGTCAAACTGTAAGTGAATTGATGCTGCTTAGGCCAAAAGCGACGGTGACGCAAACTGCCGCTATAGATTGCACTTTGCATTGCAGTCACCAATTGATACCCAAGGATTTGGCAACAGCTATAGCTGAAACCAAACCATCTTCATGAAAACCATTGCGCCAATAGGCACCACAAAAATGCGTGGAATTATGGCCACTTATTTCATGCCAGCGCGCCTGCGCCTCGGTAGAGGCCTGAGTAAAAAGTGGATGGCTGTAGTTGTAACGTCCAAGCACCTTGCTTGCATCTATGCAATCGCCAGGATTCATGCTCACACAAAAAGTTTGAGCTGCCGATAAGTTTTGCAAGATATTCATATTGTAGGTGAGCTGGGCATCTGCCTGCCCTGAACCAGTAGTTGCTAGGCGATAATTCCAACTAGCCCAGGCAGTTTTTGCATTTGGTAATAATGATGTATCCGTATGTAGCACCACCTGATTATCCAAATAGGAAATCGCCGATAGAACTTCAGTTTCGCTCTGACTTGGATCTGCCAATAGGCTAAGGGCCTGATCACTGTGACAAGCGAATACAACCTCATCAAATTCCTGTTCAGCAAGCCCGTCGCTGACAAGAATGACTTTATCTCCTTTTCGGCTGACAGACCTGACAGGGCAATTCAAATAAATTCGATCACTAAAACTTTTTGTTAAAGGTGCTATATATGCCTGGGAGCCACCTTTAACTGTGTACCACTGCGGCTGCTGAGTGACCGTAAGCAAACCGTGATTATGGAAAAAGCGAATGAAAAACACCAAGGGCATTTGCGCAGCTTGATCCAGGCCTGAAGACCAAATCGCCGACACCATAGGTAAAATGTAATACCGGCAAAAAAATTGACCAAACCCCTCTTGCTTAAGATATTCACCCAGGGTGATCGGCGGAATCGCCGCCGAATGGAAAAGCTGGGTGCATTGGCGATTAAAGCGTAGAATCTCCAGCAACATTCGCCAATGGGCAGGCCGAAATATATTTCGCCATTGCGCAAACACACCGCTCAATGAGGTACCGCTGTACTCGTAACCGGTTGCGCCATCACAAACACTAAAGCCCATTTCTGTAGGCTGATATTCAACCCCCAGGGTTTTAAGCAAGCGTATAAAGTGGGGGTAAGTTCTGTCATTAAATACAATAAAGCCGGTATCTATTGCGTATTCCTCACCTGCCACGCTAACCCGCTTGGTCGCGGTATGGCCGCCAATATAATTGCCCGCTTCAAACAAACTTACCTGATGCTGCTGTGACAGCAGATAGCCGCAACTCATCCCGCTAATACCGCCACCAATAATGGCGATGTTCTTGGGCTTGACTGAAACAGTTGACGAGCTTGTCATTCTTTATTCCGTGAAAGCGTAGATAACAAATTTAACATCAGACCTGAGGGCAACCAGGACACCATGCGCATCAACCAAAGCAATGGCAGAGGAAACTCAATTAATCGCCGTTTGCGCGCTATACCCTGAGTGATTCGTAGCGCCGCCAAATTTGGATCAATCATAAATGGCATGGCAAAGTCATTTTTCGCGGTCAAGGGCGTTTTAACAAAACCCGGCCGCACTAAAGACACGGCTATACCCTCGCTGCGCAAATCCACCGCTAGTGAGTTTAAAAAGTACTCCAATGCCGCCTTGGAAGCGCCATAGGCCTGGGCTCTGGGTAAGGGTAACTTCACCACCATGCTGGAAATACCCACCAAACGTCTATTTGGATCTGAACTTGCGCGCAATAATGGCAACAGCTTTTCAACCAGCAAAACATTGCTGGCGAAGTTAATTGACATCACCCGATCAAATAGCGAAGCATCCCAGTGTTCAACATCCAGATACTCACAGCTACCGGCATTAAGAATGATCAGGTCAAGGTAGGGCTGCAGTTGGCCTACTTGCCCAAGCATGTGTTCGACCTGGGCTTTAAGTGTTAAATCTGCGGCTATGGCTACACACAGGGAGGGAAACTCTTGCTGCAAGTCAGTTAGCGACGAGAGATTACGCGCGATGGCAAATACTCTGTGCCCTTGAGATAAATATATTCTGGCGGTTGCCAAGCCTATACCACTAGATGCACCAGTAATCAGTATGGACTTGCCTGTATGCATAGCGCGCATGGTTTGAGCCTTTTTATTGTTGGCTATTAACGACCTAACTGAGCGAACAACTCGATAGTCGACTTACGCGAGAGCGCTAAATCCACCATAGGTTCAGGGTAATCTTGAGTGACTGGGGGCTGGTGAATCTGTTTACCTGGCAAATCACTTAACTCAGGCACCCAGATACGAATAAAGTCGCCCGTTGGATCAAATTTTTGCGACTGACTGACCGGGTTAAAAATACGAAAATAAGGGGCGGCATCTGTACCCGTGGACGCACTCCACTGCCATCCACCATTATTAGCGGCAAAGTCTGCATCTATAAGCTGCTGCATAAAATAGCGCTCGCCCAGGCGCCAATCGACCTGCAAATTTTTAGTGAGAAACATGGCCACAACCATCCGCAAACGATTATGCATCCAGCCAGTAACATTTAACTGGCGCATGGCCGCATCCACTATGGGGATTCCGGTACTGCCCTCGCACCAAGCTTGAAACGCAGTCGGATTTTGTTGCCAGGGAAAGTATTCGGTGTGGGGCTGCATAGCCTTATGCCTACAGACCTGAGGGAAATCCACCACAACATGCTGGTAAAACTCTCGCCAGATAATTTCATTTATCCAGCATTCCGCCCCGGCGTTAGTCGTCCCCCACTCTCCCAGGGTAAATTGCAGTACCGAGTGCAACGCCTGGCGCGGCGATAAAGCCCCCACCGCAAAATAGGGTGATAAGCTTGAAGTCCCCTGGACTCCAGGAAAATCGCGACGCAGGTGATATTCGTTAATACCCCCGTCGACAAAAGAGTCGAGGCGGGCATAAGCCTCGTCCTCACCCGCGGGCCAGATATGCTCTAAATTGCGCAGCGGCAAACCATCAAACAGCTGGTAGATTTCGCCAATCGCAGCCGGTTTACTACCTAAAAAATCAGCTTGTTTCAGCGGCATTCCCAAAGGCTGCATAGACAGAGGCATAGCATTAAGTAGCCATTTGCGTTTAAACGCAGTAAATACTTTGTAGGCCTCACCCTGACCATTGCGAATCATGCCCGGGGGAATAATCACACGGTCATGACAGCGCTTTACCTCTAGCCCCTTTGCCTGAAGGGTTTGGTTTACCAGCCGGTCGCGCTCTAATTCATCCAGAGGGTATTCGGCGTTAAAAAAAACTCGGGTAATTTTGAAGCTATCGGCCAAGTCCGCCAGACATCCGGGAATATCAGCCGCCCTGGCGACACGAAATACCCGCAAGGGTATATTTAACCTGGCCAAATCCTTGGTGAGAATCAGCAAATGACGCTTGATAAAATCCAGCTTGACGCCGCCCAGGGGAAAGCGCTCAACATACTCATCACAATGGATATACACACCCAATACGCCTTCCGCCAACTCAGCGGCTTTAAATAGCGCGGGATTATCGCGCAAGCGCAAATCATTGCGAAACCAAACCATGGAGGCCATATCACTTCATCCTTTGTTTGATTTTTTTTATCGCCCAGCCCAATACCGGCAGGCGCTCGTAGAGCATTGCCCCCGCATCAAAATAATCGCGGTGATAGACAATTTTGTCCGCAATGCGAATATGCGAATTCCCCTCCAGCTGCAATGGCCCACCGCCTGCCAACTGCGGATGGCTGTAATGCATAGTCCAGAAAAGCACTGCCTCTGAGTTCGCACCACCACTCGTCTGACCCAGCCACCGATGAAATTCAAAGCGACAGTAAGTGATGCCCTGAATCATTTTTGAAAAATAGTCAGTCAAATTATTTATGCCGTGGATTTCATGCAGGGGGTCAATAAACACCAGGTCATCCGCGTAGAGCTGGCCCAACTTTTCGACCAAAGTCATATCAAATTGACGATAGGCATCCATCAAGGCTCCAACCAGAGCATTTAGATGATCGTCGTGCAGGCCAGGCCTATTAAGTTGCAATTGCTCTGACTCAAACTGATTCATAGGATTTCCAGAACGCAGGTTTACTGATCTATACCCGTGTTTTCATTAAAGATTTTTTTCAAGTGAATCACTGCGTCCATGTGCGACTCGGCCATATAGACCTGCCTTGTCAGCTCCGTAGTTAGCGCCTGGTAAGCCACCGCTATCGGCCCCAGCAACATAATGGGCACCTGCGTTTTTTCCACCCAAAAATCCAAAAAAACGCGCAGGTTCGCAAGCTCCAGTATTTGATAGCCGAGGATTACCACAAGACCAGCGCCCATCGCATTTGCGGCAACCAAGGCCTCCTCTTTAGGCAGGAAGTGCAAATACTCCCCTGCACATCCATTTACACTCGCGGCACAACTGAACAATAGCCCTGGGATCTGCGACTCCTGGGCAGACGAGCCGAGGATTAAAACTTTTTTTGGGGCGCTTACTTGAGCCAACTTTGCCAGCGAAAAAGCGAGTTGCTGCGAAAGAATATTTTCCCAATAGGCCGCTCTGGCATTTCTGCCCAAGGCTTCATCAGTAAAGCGACTGAGCAGTGGTAGCAGCAGTTTATCGGCCAATAACTCCGCCGGATAAAGTGCAAACAAGTCTTCCAGCTGCCTTTGCAGTGGGGCGCGCTGGAAGTCATTTATATATACCGCCAATTGATTTTGCAGCAACAGCCACTCAGAATCAGTATCGACAAATTCAGCCGCCGATAACTGATTTTTTAATAGACTACTGACTTTACTTATTGCCAGGCCCCGCCCTAACCATTTTTGTATTTCCTGAACCATTATCAAATCTGCCTGGCTATAGAGCCTATGGCCTTTTTGCGTGCGCTTGGGTTTCAACAAACCAAATCGCCGCTCCCAGGCGCGCAAGGTCACAGTATTTATACCCGTGACGCGGGCTATTTCCCCAATGGGAACCCAGTCTTCTTTAATATTTTCGGCTTGAACTAAATCCATCGAAACGGCCATTAGGGAAACTCACAAATATGATTGCGCAAACCAAGATTTTCAGGGTGTGGGGCCCAAAAAGTCTGCGCCTTTAAATAAGGATTGTTTAGCTTCATCAGGTGGTGTTTAAGCAAGGTCAAAGGAACCACCAAAGGGACATAGCCCTGACGATAGGATTCAATTAATTGCGACAGTTCTTGTTTTTCGTGAGCTTGTAAAACCGCTTTTAAATAGCCACGCAAATGCATCATGGCATTGGTATTTCCCTTGCGTCCGGCCACTCGACTTAAGGCATTCATAAACAGAGCAAAAAACTCTTGTGCAGCACTTTGAATTTCAAGCCCATTGAGGTTTGCGAGGAATCGTCCAATGGCGTAGTAACTAGGAACGTGGTGGGCCATCACCTGGTATTTATAGCGGGAGTAGAAGTCTATTAATTTTTTAGCGCTGGGTTGAGCGACCACCTGGGTTTGGAAATCGTGATAGGCAAATACCCTGGCAATAAAGTTATCGCGTAGGCCATGATCCATTAACCTCCCGGCCTCCTCTACTGGTAACAGCGGATTGAGCTGAATGAACCGCTCGGCATAGGCGCCACGCCCACGGGAGTCCAGCGGCATGCCGTTTTCACCGTAGCGCTTTAAACCAAAAACACCGCAGCTAGGGGAGTTTTGCATAAATACGTAGCCACAAATCCCCTGCAATTGCACTGAAGCTGCCTCTGCTTCAGCAACCAGCAGATCAGTTACGTCCAGATCCGGGTTTGTTACGCCTTTAACTCGAGTTTCCCCATCGCTTGCCACTAACCTGATTGGTTTGCGCGGTATCCCCATACCAATCGCGACCTCCGGGCAAACCGGCCGATAGTCCACATATTGGCTGAGCACTTCTGTTAGAAACCGGTTGCGCTTATGACTGCCGTCGTAGCGAACCTGATCTCCCAATAGACACTGACTTACACCCAACAGGATTTTACTCATGGCAAACCTATACAGAAATTGTCATTTGTATAATTTTGCCCAAAAACCT
>CBIMZH010000034.1:0-11362 GCA_966248255.1 uncultured Cellvibrio sp. | reverse complement strand
ATTATGCAATAAAACTCCGCTTCACCCGCTTGCTTATAAAATGTCTATGGCTGTCATTGCTTTGTTTTACTAGAGGCAGGGGGGCTAAATTGTTACCATAAGTCGCAGAATCCTCCCTTATATAGTTTGGTGATTGACTCAATCCCAGCATCGCTAGACACCTCACCCGGAAAGCAGCACAGATGATCAAACAGAGAACCCTGAAAAGCGCGATTCGTACTACTGGCGTAGGTTTGCATACAGGTCAGAATATTCACCTGACGCTCTTGCCTGCAGCCGAAGATACGGGAATTGTTTATCGTCGGGTGGACCTGGACCCTGTTGTAGAGATTCCGGCTACAGCCTTTAATGTGGGTGAAACTACCCTGTCCACCTGCTTGGTGAAGGGTGACACTCGGGTTTCGACAATCGAGCACTTGATGTCGGCTTTGGCCGGCTTGGGCGTGGACAATGCCATAGTGGAGTTGGATTCTGCGGAAATCCCGATTATGGATGGCAGCGCAGCGCCATTTGTATTTCTGATTCAGTCCGCTGGCTTGGTTGAGCAGTCAGCGCCTAAAAAGTTTGTGCGCGTGCTTAAAGAAGTTACCTTGGAAGATGGCGACAAATTCGCCAGTTTTGTGCCTTTTGATGGTTTCAAACTCTCTTTTTCCATTGAATTCGATCACCCAGTATTTAAAGGTCGCAGGCCTCACGCAGATATAGATTTCTCGTCCCAGGCGTTCGTAAAAGAAATTAGCCGTGCGCGCACCTTTGGCTTTATGCACGAAATTGAGTATTTGCGCTCCAAAGGTTTGGCCCGAGGCGGCAGTACCGCCAATGCCATAGTGGTGGATGACTACCGCATCCTGAACGAAGAAGGGCTTAGATTTGAAGATGAATTTGTGCGCCATAAAGTACTGGACGCAGTAGGCGACCTCTACCTTTTGGGCCACCCTTTGGTGGCCGAATATAAAGCCCACAAATCCGGGCATTCGCTAAATAATCGCGCACTGCGCAAATTAATTGAACAAAAAGATGCCTGGGAATGGGCAACTTATGAGCAATTGGATCAATCTCCGGTCAATTATTTGCCCATTAATGTAGCCGCTTAGAAGTGTGATTGGGTTTGAAATAATTTACAGTGATTAAAGTTTCTGCTTGTTAAAGCAATAAAGTCTGTGCGATAGTCCTTCCTCAGCCTTGAAAATAGGCTCGAGCTAAGGACGCACGCACGGGTTACCCTTCTTGATTTTTCTCGATAACCTGTTGAAAAACAACGCCTTTATAGTGATTCGGCGCTGTCTCAGGGAACAGTCCCCATTGGAATTGTGAACAACTGAGGCCAATTCAGATACGTCTGAGTTGGTATTGATGCTTATTTGGCCAGTTAATACCTAGTTTTCCCAATGAAAATAATCATCGTCAACAAAGATCACGGACAAGCGCGCAGCTTCACTATCGGTGGCTGGACTCGCGCATTTTTGTCTGTTTGCCTACTGGGTATCCCAACCTTTATTGGTGCCTGGGGCTATTCCTGGTTGATGTCTGCTGACGTGAATTCGCTGGCGGGAAATGGTCAAAGCTGGACCAGATTACTCTCTGAAAAAGACTCTGAACTGGAAAAGGAGCGCAACGCTTCTGAGGCCCAGATCACCGCACTTACCTCCAAAGTTGCCGAACTTCAAGCAAGATTGGTTCGTTTGGATGCACTTGGCGAAAAGCTGACTGCAGCGGCAAATCTCGATCAAGGCGAATTCGATTTTGGTCAGGTTCCAGCGATTGGCGGCCCCTCCCACTCCAGTCCCGACCAGATATATTCTGCTCCAGATGTCCTTTCTTCTATAGATACCCTGTCCTCGCAAATAGACATGCGCGAGCAGCAACTCAATTTTATTGATCTGCTGTTGTCCAATCGTGACCTATTGCAGGATTCAGTGGTCGCTGGCGCTCCCGTTTCGCGTGCGCGTATTACCTCTGGTTTTGGTTACCGCGAAGATCCTTTCACTGGCCATCGCGCCTTTCACGCAGGTATAGATTTTGGTGCTCCCGAGGGGACCAAGGTCAACAGCGTAGCCGCGGGTGTAGTCAATTGGGCTGGGCGCCATCCTGAATATGGCAATATGGTTGAAGTGCGCCACGGCAATGGTTTGGTTACCCGTTATGCGCACAATAAAAGCCTGTTGGTTAAGGCTGGCGATGTGGTTAAAAAAGGTCAGGTAATTGCTCTGTCCGGTACCACTGGTCGCTCTACTGCTCCTCATGTTCACTTTGAAGTCTATAAAAACGGCCGTGTAGTTGACCCGGCTTCCTACATTCGCCGCACCACTCGCTAATTTCCCCTTTCACACAGGCGCAAATACTACTTGAGCAAGCTCTTGCTTTAGTTGCCGCCTTCCTATTTACTTGCCAGCCTTAGTCATACGTTAGGAACGAAATCGCTTTAGGCTGCGCTTCGTTAATTCGCTAGTTGATAATGGTATAAAAAATGATCGGTAAGTTAGTAAAAGCCATTTTTGGTTCAAAAAATGAGCGCGAACTTAAGCGCATGGGCAAAGTTGTTGTAAAAATAAATGCCCTGGAACCAGAAATGCAAAAGCTCAGTGACGAGCAACTTAAAGCCAAAACCGAAGAGTATCGGGCGCGTTATGCTCAGGGCGAAACGCTTGAGCAGCTTTTGCCTGAGGCCTTTGCCACTGTGCGCGAAGCGGGTCTGCGCAGCATGGGGATGCGCCACTTTGATGTGCAGCTTATCGGCGGTATGACTTTGCATGAAGGGCGTATAGCCGAGATGCGCACCGGTGAGGGTAAAACTCTGGTTTCAACCTTGCCCGCCTATTTACATGCTTTGGCGGGAAAAGGCGTTCACGTAGTAACTGTTAACGATTATCTGGCCAGCCGCGACGCCAACTGGATGCGTCCTATTTTTGAATTTTTGGGCATGACTGTGGGTGTAATTCAGTCGATGCAGCCTGCGCAGCAAAAGCGCCAAGCCTATGCTGCCGATATTACCTACGGTACCAACAATGAATACGGCTTTGATTATCTGCGCGATAACATGGCCTTGAGTAAGCAAGACCGCGTACAGCGTCCGTTAAATTTCGCCATCGTCGACGAAGTGGACTCTATCCTCATCGATGAAGCGCGCACCCCTCTGATTATTTCCGGTGCCGCCGAAAACAGTGCTGAGCTGTATCGCCGCATGAATCAAATGGTGCTCAAGCTAGCTCGCCAGGACGATAATGGCGAAGATGGTGAGCGCTTGGTGGTGAATAAGTACGGCGATTTCCGCGTGGACGAAAAATCGCGTCAGGTGGAATTGACCGAACAGGGTCATCAGCATGTTGAAGAACTGATGATAAAAGGCGGCTTGTTACAACCAGATCAAAACCTTTATGCCGCGAACAACCTGGGGCTGTTGCACCATGTGAATTCGGCACTGCGCGCCCATGCACTGTTCCACCGCGATATTGAATATATAGTGCAGGAAGGTCAGGTGGTTCTGGTTGATGAGCACACCGGCCGCACTATGCCGGGCCGCCGTTTGTCAGAGGGCCTGCATCAGGCGATTGAAGCCAAAGAAAATGTCGAGATTCACAGCGAGAGCCAAACACTGGCTTCGACCACTTTCCAGAATTATTTCCGCCTTTATCCAGTGCTTGCGGGCATGACTGGTACTGCGGATACCGAAGCCTTTGAGTTCCGCGAAATCTACGGTTTGGATGTGGTAGTAATCCCCACCAATCGCGCTATCCAACGTATCGATCTGAACGACAAAGTCTATCTGTCACTCGAAGAAAAATACGATGCAATCGTTGAAGATGTAAAAGCCTTCCAGGGGAAAAATGCCCCTGTGCTGGTAGGTACGGCATCGATTGAAACCTCCGAAGAAATGTCTCGTCGTTTGACCAAGGCGGGAATTAAGCACCAGGTGCTCAACGCTAAATTCCACGAGAAAGAAGCGGAGATTATTGCTCAGGCAGGCCGTCCCGGCGCCGTGACTATCGCCACCAATATGGCCGGTCGCGGTACCGATATTATGCTTGGCGGTCGCTGGGAGGCCGAGGTTGCACTGCTGGAAAATCCAAGCCAGGAGCAGGTTGACGCAATCAAAGCTGATTGGAAAAATCGTCACGAAACTGTGCTGGCTGCAGGCGGCTTGCATATTGTTGGTACTGAGCGCCATGAATCGCGTCGCATCGACAACCAGTTGCGCGGTCGCGCCGGTCGTCAGGGTGACCCAGGTGTAACTCGTTTCTATTTGTCGCTGGAAGATAACCTGATGCGTATCTTCGCCTCCGACCGTATGCGCAACTTTATGCAAGCGCTGGGTATGGAGAAGGGTGAAGCCATTGAGCATCGCATGGTGAACAACGCCATTGAAAGTGCGCAGCGCAAAGTGGAAGGGCGCAACTTTGATATTCGTAAGCAGCTGCTTGAATTTGACGATGTTGCCAACGACCAGCGCCAGATTATTTACCATCAGCGCAATCAATTACTGGAAGCGGAAAACATTCGCGATACAGTCACTGTTGTGCGTGAAGAGGTTGTTGACAGTCTGATCAGTAGCTTCATTCCGCCCCAGTCGATTGAAGATCAGTGGAATATCGCTGGCCTGGAAAAGCAAATCGAAATCGATTTTGGTTTGCAGTTAACAATTGGCAAGTGGCTTGAGGAAGACAAGCATTTGCACGAAGAGCCGCTGCGTCAAAAACTGCAGGAGCTTATTCAGGGTGGTTACTCGGCCAAGTGCGAACGCGTTGGCGACATAATGCTGGAAATCGAAAAGCAAGTGATGCTGCAGGTGTTGGACAATGCCTGGAAAGAGCACTTGGCGGCTATGGATCACCTGCGTCAAGGCATCAACCTGCGCTCCTATGCTCAACGCAACCCTAAGCAAGAGTACAAGCGCGAAGCTTTCGAACTCTTCCAGCAATTGTTGGGTCGTGTTAAGCACGAAACCATTCACTTGTTGGCGCGTGTAGAGCCTATTACCCGCGAGCAAATGGAAGCTATGGAAATGCAGCGCCGCGAGGAACTGGCGCGTCAAAAAATGCAAATGCGCCACGACGAACTGTCCGGCATGGGCGAGCCTCAGCCGCAAGCGCAACCGGGGATGAACCCGGTAGTGCGCGAGGGGCGCAAGGTGGGGCGCAATGATCCCTGTCCCTGCGGCTCGGGCAAAAAGTTTAAAAACTGCCATGGGCAGTTAGAATAGTAAATACCCAACGGGCCAATGCAAATTGGCCCGTTTAGCATGGGCGATAAAATTTTCTCTACTTATTTTGTGAGATTCTATTATGGCGGTCGGTGAATATCCTTTCCCCACAATGCACCCGGTAAAAGGTGTGAAATTAACTTCGGTCAGCGCCGGCATTAAAAAAGTCGGCCGTCGCGATGTGGTTTTATTTGAGTTGGCCGAAGGCTCCAGTGTTGCCGGGGTGTTTACCCAAAACGCTTTTTGCGCCGCGCCGGTAACTGTCTGTCGCGAGCACTTGAGCAAGGCACCTATTCGCTATCTGGTTATCAACTCCGGCAATGCCAATGCCTGTACTGGCGATCAGGGTTTGGCAGACGCCAAGGCCACTTGCGCCGCAATTGCCCAGCAGACAGGTGTGCAAACCGAACAGGTGCTGCCATTTTCTACCGGTGTGATTGGTCAACCGCTGCCAGTGCAAAAAATTCTCGCGGTGATTCCCGAGGGTTTGGCCAAGGTGACTGAAGCTGGTTGGGAAGATGCCGGTGCCGGCATTATGACCACCGACACTCGCCCCAAGGGCTTTAGTCAGCAGCTGGTTTATCAAGGCCAGACAATCACCCTAAATGGAATTTCCAAAGGGGCGGGCATGATCAAGCCAAACATGGCGACCATGCTTGGCTATATAGCTACAGATGCCAAAATTGCTCAGCCTGTGCTGCAGCAGCTGTGCCGCGAAGCAGCCAACAAATCGTTTAATCGCATCACCATTGATGGCGACACCTCAACGAATGACTCCTGTATTTTAATCGCGACCGGTCAGGTGGACTTGCCCGAGGTAACCGAGGCCAGTGGTGAGCTTTACGAAAAACTGCGCGCACTGATTATTGCTGCCTTTGAGCATCTGGCTAAGGCCATAGTTGCAGACGGTGAAGGTGCTACCAAGTTTGTCACTGTGGCTGTGTCCGGCGGTGCCAATCAGCAAGAGTGTCTGGACGTTGCCTATGCAGTCGCCCACTCGCCGCTGATTAAAACGGCGCTCTTTGCCTCTGACCCTAACTGGGGTCGTATAGTCGCGGCTATTGGCTATGCCGGTGTACCCAACCTGGATGCGAGCAAAGTGCGCGTGCATTTAAATGATGTGCTTATCGTTGAAAATGGCGGCTGTGCGGCCAGCTATACCGAGGAGCAGGGCCAGGCGGTAATGAACCAGGCAGATATAGGTATTTATATCAATCTGGGGCGCGGCGATGCGGCAGAGACTCTGTGGACCACAGACCTCTCCTATGAATATGTGCGTATCAATGCCGACTATCGCTCTTAACTTTTTGTGCAATGACTAAGTTGGTTCATGTCGCCGTAGGGGTTATTCAAAACCCTCGCGGCGAAATATTTATCGCCAAGCGTGCCGCCGATGCCCATCAGGGCGGGCTTTGGGAATTTCCCGGCGGCAAGTTGGAATCGGGTGAAACAACGCCTCAGGCGCTTGCGCGCGAATTGCGCGAAGAGCTGGATATCGAGGTTGATGCCTGTCAGCCGCTGATTCAAATTCGCCATCATTACCCGGATAAATCTGTGCTTCTGGATGTTTACCGCGTAACGCGTTTTCGCGGTGAGCCCATAGGCAACGAAGGTCAGCCGGTGCGCTGGGTGGCCCCGCAGCAATTGCATGACTTTGAGTTTCCCGCAGCCAATCGCCCCATTATTAAGGCCATAACCCTGGCTGAGCGTATGGCGATTAGCGGTGTGTTTACTGATGCGCAAAGCCTGATTCAGCCGCTGCAATATTTGGCCGCCCAGGGTATTAGTCAGCTTATTTTGCGCAGCGAAAACGCCGCTTTGCGCTCCAGCCCGGAATTGATATCAACGGCAGTGCAATCCGCTGCAGCGTTACAGCTGCAACTTCAGGTAAATTGTTCGCCATTGGAGTTTGAACACTGGCAAGCACATGGCGCTGGGGGGCTGCACCTTAATTCGCATCAGCTCATGCAATTAAACACTCGCCCTGTCGCGGCAAATTTGCTCCTGGGTGCTTCCTGTCACAATCAGGCGGAGCTGCAGCAGGCTGCGCAAATAGGCGTTGATTACGCGCTCTTGTCCCCGGTGTTGCCCACCTCCAGTCACCCGGATGCAGAGCTCCTGGGCTGGGACAGGTTTGCGCGCCTGGTTGAAACCGTAAACTTTCCGGTATACGCGCTGGGAGGAATGAGCGATGCGCACCTGTCTCAGGCGCAGGCTATGGGCGCGCAGGGTATAGCGGCCATAAGTGCCTGGTGGCAGCAATAAGCAGTTCGCGGTAGATGAAATCCTGAAATTTTTGCTATTGGTCATTTGCCAATTAACGGGCTCAAAATTTTTATGCGCTTGATCTACACCCTGATTTTTTATTTATCCGTCCCGCTAATTTTATTGCGCCTTTGGTGGCGTGCGCGCAAGGCGCCAGCTTATGGCCAGCGCTGGGCGCAGCGTTTTGGATTTGTCTTGCCGCCGCCCAGCAGTCAGGGCCGGCCACGCAAAATGATCTGGTTGCATACAGTCTCTGTGGGTGAGTTTCTCGGCGCGCTGCCGATGATTCGCCAGCTTTTGCAAAACCCCCGAATTCAACTGTTTATTACTACCACCACGCCCACAGGTTCCGAGCAAGTTAAAAAGGCCTTGGGTTCGCGTGTTTTTCACGCCTATGCTCCCTATGATTTGCCCGGAGCGCTCAAGCGCTTTTTAACTCGGGTTAAGCCGGATCTGTTGGTGATTATGGAGACCGAGCTCTGGCCAAACACTATTCATGCCTGTAGCTCGCGCAAAATTCCCGTGCTGCTTATTAACGGGCGCATGTCAGAAAAATCTGCTAGTGGCTATGGCCGCTTTGCCGCTCTAACTCGGCCTATGTTGCGCGAGCTGTCAATGGCGAGCATTCAGGCCCAGGCTGATGCCCAGCGCTTGCAAACACTGGGCTTGCCCGCTGCGATTTGCCAGGTGACGGGCAATATCAAGTTTGATTTGAATCTCTCTTCCGAGCTGCGCGCCAAGGCGGCTGAGTTAAAACAGCAGCTTTCTTTAAATGGTGCGCGCCAGGTATTAATTGCTGCCAGTACTCACGCAGGTGAGGACGAAATTGTACTTAATGCCTTTGCCCAGTTGCGCAAAGCCCTGCCGGCTAAGCCCTTATTGCTGCTGTTGGTGCCGCGCCACCCGGAGCGCTTTGATCAGGTGGCAAGCCTTAGTCGCGAAGCGGGTTTTATTACTGGCCGACGCAGCCAGCTCACTGTCGATGAAAAAACTCAGGTGCTGGTTGGCGATACCATGGGAGAGTTGATGTTGCTTTACGGCGCCAGCGACCTAGCCTTTGTTGGTGGCAGTTTAATTCCTCGCGGCGGCCACAACTTTATTGAGCCAGCCGCCTGGGGGTTGCCATTAATTAGTGGACGCCATTTATTTAATTTTGCCGAGGTGGCGCGCCTGCTGCAGGCGGCCGAAGCTTTACAGTTGGTGGATACAGCAACCGACCTGGCCCAGGCCTGGCAGCTGATGTTAACTGACGAAAAAATATATTGCGCCAAGGGGCAGGGTGCGCTGGCGGTGGCGGATGCCAATCGCGGTGCGCTGGATAAAAACCTGGCGTTGATAGAGTCGCTGCTGCAGTAAGCATTGAGCTAAAAAAAATGCCGGGCAGTGCCCGGCATTTTTTTAGCGGCGGTGTTACCCGAAGCAATTACTTTTCGTATTGGCTGCGGCTTACTGGCGCTTGGGCATTCAGCCACTTCTCCACTTCCTGCACATCGTTAGGGGTGAGCATGCCCGCCACTTCACGCAGTTTGAAACCATCGATTACATAGTCAAACAGCGCTTGGTAGTAATCGCGGCGCGCTTGGTAGAGGTTGCGTTGTGCCAGCAACACTTCAACGAAGTTGCGTGTGCCGACTTCATAACCGGATTTGGTTGCATCCAACGCTGACTGGCTGGAAACAATGGCTTGTTTGCGCGCTTGCACACGGGCCACGTCAGTTTCAACGCTCAGGTGCAGGCTGCGCGCATTTTGAATCACGCTGCGCTGGGTGCTGTTGTAACCCTCTTCGGCAGCTGTGTATTGGGCTGCGGCCTGGCGCGAGCGGCCAGTGGTGGCGCCACCGCTAAACAGCGGTACGCTCAGGGTCAGGCTGGCGCTAGAACCCTTGTTGGTTTGATCGTAGGGATTAACTATGGTGCCATCTTCGGTGCTGTCGCTATAACCCAGTGAGGCGCTCAGGGTTGGCAGGTGGTTGGATTTGTACGCCTTGGAGTTTTGACGTGCAGCATCGGCACCCAGGCGAGCAGCCTTGAGGTTGTAGTTGTTTTTCAGCGCGAACTCCACCCAGTCAGCGCGGTTGGCTGGGGCGGGCGCTACCACTGGAAACTTGTCCGATAGCGGGGCGATACTGTCTTCGGTTTGGCCGGTTAAAACTTCCAGAGCCTCATAGGCAATACCCAGCAGACCGCGAGCTTCCAGGGTGGCAGCGGTGGCGCTGTCGTAGGCCGCCTGGGCTTCGTGAACATCGGTAATGGCGGTCAGGCCCACATCAAAGCGCTGCTTGGCTTGCTCCAGCTGTTGCGCCAGTGCCTGCTCTTCGGCTTTGGTGGCTTCCAGGGTTTCGGCGGCGCGCAGCACATTAAAGTAGGCGCTGGCGACACGTACAATCAGGTTTTGCTGGTCAGCGCCATACTGGGCTTCCGCCTGGTCGCTCAGGGATACGCCCTGTTTGTAGACATACCAGCTGTTCATATTAAACAGCTGTTGGGTCAGGGAGATATTCCAGCCTTTGGTGGTGGTATCGGAATTGGTGGTAACTGAGGTTACATTGTTGGTGGAGTCAAAGTCGTCTTTGCTGTAAGTCGCGCGTGCATTGATTTGCGGTAAAAGTCCGGCGCGGGCAATGGTGCTGTACTCTTTACCGGCTTCAAAACTGGCCTGATCTGCTTTCATCTGAGCGTCGTTTTTCAGTGCCAATTGATAGACGTCCATCAGGCTATTGGCGCTGGCGGCCAGGGGCGCGAGCGAAAAAACACTCAGAATCAGGTAGAGCTTGGTCTTTTTCATAGGGTAATCCAGATATCCAAAAGTTAAATGTTCCAATATTCCACAGGGATTAAAGCCGGAGTCTACAGGCGGTCTTTGTTATAGGTAACCTCAATCGCCAGATAATAAAGTCGGTGGAAGTGTAAACCCTGGGCTGCTTAGGGTCGAGCTGGAGCCCAAGCATCACTGGTTAAAAAGGGTAAACTCCAGTGCCAGCAGGGTGAAGTTACAATTGTAAACATTGCCGAGGTTTACACTTTAGAGCCAGTTAGTGGCTTTGACTTAGCGCCAGTTACAGGCTTTGACGCCTGCCAGCGGCTTTTGGATTCACCCTTCTTTAATCTCCCCGAAATTTGTCAAAAGTACCCCAGGCTGCTGGCTGATCGCAAAATGAACTATTCTTGGCTTCAGGCTACCGGGTAAATTCAAGTTAATTTCAAGTAAATAAGCTGCCAGTTGGCATTTAAGTTGCGTCAATTGGGGGTCGCTTTTATCATGCGCGGCCATTTGTCATCTCCGCTGTTTGGGCGGATTCTTCGGCGACTGCTGTTTCCTGTTGGTCAATATTAAAAAGGTTTTTCTATGCCTGAATTATTAAAATTGCTGCTGCTGGGTTTTGCCCTGCTGGCGCTGCTCGGCGTGGTATTTGAAGAGGTCATTCACATCAACAAGGCCAAAACAACGCTGTTTTTTGGCAGCCTGTCCTGGTTGATTATGTTTATGTTTTCCGGCTCCCACGAGCGCCAGGATGTAATCCTGGAAAAGCTCGATGAGAACCTGTTGGAGATAGCCACCCTCTGGTTATTCCTGATGGCGACTATGACTTTCGTGGCTTACCTCAATGCCAAGGGCATTATTCAGACGGTGGTGCAGCGCCTGTGTCCGGCGCAGATGAGCAAGCGCAGCCTGATGATTCTGGTGGCGCTCTTTGCCATGACTCTGTCGATGATCTGTGACAACGTCACCGCCACTTTGGTGACTCTGGGTCTGGTGCACGCGTTTAATGTGGATAAGCGCTCGCAAGTCAAACTGGCGGTATTGGTGGTGTTTGCGGTTAACTCCGGCGGTGTGGCGCTGATTACCGGCGACGTGACTACGCTGATGATCTTCCTCGGCGGCCATGTGACCATGCCGCA
>CBIMZH010000033.1:0-11585 GCA_966248255.1 uncultured Cellvibrio sp. | reverse complement strand
CTGGTGCGCAGCGGCATACTCACCTGCCCCGCCGACCTGCCCATTATTATCATTGCGCGCACCTGGTGTGAGCGCATTGCCGAGGTCACTGCGCGCGAATACGGCGTTAATGCACTTTTGGCGCTGGAGCACCTGGAGCAGCTGCCAGGGCTGATTAATCGCCTTAGCGACAACCCTTCCGCTGGCCTGCCGCGGCCGCGGCTGCTGGTGGTCGAAGACCAGCCAGACACGGCCGACCTGATCAAGCGCCTGCTCGACAGCAGTTTTGATATTCAATTTGCCTATGATGGCGAAGCGGGTCTGGCCGCCTGGAAAGCCGGGCGCCAGGATCTGGTTCTACTGGATGTGATGCTGCCGAAAATGTCCGGGCGCGATGTGCTTATGGAGATCCAGCGGCTGGACCCGGCGCAGCCAGTAGTGATCATGACCGCGCACACCACCATCGACCAGGCCGAAGAGCTGATGCTACTTGGCGCTGTGGACTTTTTAGCCAAGCCCTTTCGCAGCGAACAACTGCGCCAGGTGTGCGATATCGCCATTCACCGCGATGACTACCTGGTCAGCAACGCCCAGTTTGCCGGGCGCGTTCACTCCCTGCAGGAGCGCGAACTGGCTTTCCGCAAACTCTACGAAACCCACCACCAGCTGCTCGACGACCTGCAAACCGTGGTGCTGGAGCTGGATGAGCAGTGCCGCATCCAATATATCAATCGCGCCTGGGAGCTGCTGATGGGCTACAGCCGCGAGCAGACCCTGGGCCGCACCCTGGGGAATTTTGTGGTGCAGGAAGAGCGCGGGCTCTACGAGCGCGCCCGCGAGCAGATGCGCAACTCCCTCAGCAACCAACCCAACAATGGCGAAACCGAACTCTGCCTGCTCAACCAGCAGCGGCAAAAACTCTGGGTGCAAATCAAGATCAGCAAGTCCAGCAGCAGCCAGGACAGCTCGCGCCTCACCGTGTGTATGGACAATGTCACCGAGCGCCGCGCCACCCAGGAACAGCTGCAGTTTCTGGCCATGCACGACTCGCTCACCGGGCTCTACAACCGCCACTATTTTGAATCTTCACTGGAGCAGTTAAGCGCCGATGCACTGCGCAATCGCCGCCAGCACGCACTGGTGTATATCGACCTGGATCACTTCAAGGTAATTAACGACACCTTCGGCCACCAGAAGGGCGATGAAGCCCTGCGCGAGATGGCGCAGCTGCTCGGCAATCGCATTCGCAAGCCAGATATTCTCTGTCGTCTGGGCGGCGATGAATTTGCGGTGTTACTGCACGATGTCGACAGCCTTCAGGCTTACAACTTTGCCTGCGATCTGCAAAATATTATTGGCGACTTCAGCTTCCACACCAATGGCCAGCGGATCAACCTGGGCAGCAGTATTGGCCTTAGCCTGATCGACGATACTACCGCCAATGCCCAGGAGCATTTGATGCGCGCCGACATAGCCCTCTATGTTGCCAAGGGCCGTGGGCGCAATTTAATTCATATTTTCAGCCCCGAAGACAGCGAGAGCGACGAGTTGCGCCGCCGCTTGAGTATTTCGCAAAAAGTGCGCAAAGCCATTGCCGAAGACCGCATGCTGCTCTACTTCCAACCAATCGTGGATGCGGGCAGCGATCAGGTGAGTTATTACGAAGCCCTGGTGCGCATGCGCGAAAGCGACGGCAAGATTATCAGCCCGGGAGAATTTATCCCGGCACTGGAAACCTCCGGTGAAATGCACCTGCTCGACCGCTGGATTATCAAACTGGCAACGCGCAATCTGCGCCTCTACCCGCAGTTGCGCCATATCGCCATCAACCTCTCCGCCCAGGCGTTTAAAGACGAAAGCCTGGTGCCCACCATCAAAGAGTGCATTGAGGAAAATGGCATAGATCCGCAGCAGATCACCTTTGAACTCACCGAGAGCGCCAGCCTGTTTAACCTGCATATCACTCAGCGGGTAATTGCCGAGCTGCACCGCTTGGGCTGCAGTTTTTCGGTGGATGATTTTGGCTCCGGCTTTAGCAGCTTTGCCTACTTAAAAGAGCTGCCGGCGGACTACATCAAACTGGATGGCTCCTTTATCCAGAACCTGCATAAGGACCCGGTGGACCAAACCCTGGTCAGATCCATTATTCAGGTAGTGCAGGCGCTGGGTAAAAAAGCTGTGGCAGAGTACGTGGAGAACGCGGAGATTCTGGCGATTTTAAAATCCATGGGCATAGACCTGGTACAGGGTTATCACCTGGGCCACCCTATGCCAGTGGAAAAAATTCTGCAGCAGTCCAGCGCCCCCGCCAGCGGCAAGGTGCGCTAGCCAGGGCAAAAACCGCCGCCGGATTTTGCCGGTATCTATTCCGGCAAGGGTCGGGCAGCTGGCCCCTGGTAATCTATATCATCGCAGCGCAGCGGCAAAAAACTCTCCGCCGGGCGCTGGCGATTATCCAGATAGCAGGCAGTCACCCCGCTGGCCACCACTGTGGGGAAGATGTGATAAGCATCTTCCGGGCTGAAGCCCTGATCTGAGAGCACCGCCGCCACATAGCCATTGATATTCATTCCCTCGCTGTAGCGCGCCATTAACACCTGCTCTATCTGATAGGCGAGCTGCAGATGTTCACCGCGGGCAATACCCAAATTGCGACTCACCTGCTCCATGGCTTCCAGGCGCTCGACGCCCTTGGCAATGGGGCGAATATAACCCGTAATAAACGGCTTGCCACCGCGCGCAGAAGTGACACTGGCCACTATATCCTCGGCGCTAGCGCCAGCACGCGCCTGCGCCATAGCCCCCTGAATAAACCTAATGCCATCGATAATGGGCAGCACTCCGTAGTTGCGCGAGTCAGTCGCCAGACAGCCCATAACCGTGGCCGTTAATGCAGAGGCGCGAGCACTGCCCGCCAAAGCGCCTATCTGGTTGCACCAGATGCGTGGGTCGGGCCAGCTTAGGCAGCTGTAAATAGCTTCCACCCAATCCGCCAGAGGCTTGTCGACCAAACGCCCGGTGGCATTGAGAATCACTACTTGCATATAGGTTTTGTGGCCAGTCAGTTCCTCAAGCATGGAGTAGCCGTGACTAAACACCCCGCGCCCGGGAAACCAGCCACCAATTCGGCTAAACACCTTGCCCCGCCGCTGCTCCAGAAACGCAATGGCCTCCTCTTGAGTGCCTGGGTGCTCGGCTTGCAGCCAAGGCCTAGTCGCGCTTGATAAATTAGTCGCGTTCGATGACATAATTTTCATCCTTTACAAAAGGCATAGCGGTAATGGGTTTATTGGCCAGCTCCAGGCCGTGAGCAACCAGCCCTGGCGCACCCAGCAATTGAAACAGACAGGCGCCTACGCGGGGTTGAAAACCCAGGTCGGCCAGTACCGCGGCAGCCAGGCCAGTGCGCAGCCAGCCCGCATTGACTGACGCCAGTTGCGCTGCCAGGGCCGCGCCCCAGCCCATGCACTCCCCTGCCCCCGGCTCCGCCAGCAGCAGCTGCGCCAGAGATTGCGTAAGCAGGTCGCGGCCGCCGTAAATTCGCCCAAACCCGGGCAGAGGCGACTCATCAAGATAATCAGCCGCAGCCAATTGCTCCAGGTAACTGGCGGGATCATCGCCCCTGGCTTTACGCAAAAAGCGCATGGCCGCCTCTATAGCTCCTGCGCCCTGATATTCGCCGCCATAAACCCCGGCACCTATAGGTAGGATATGCAGCGGATCGGTTTTGCCCACACCGGCATTCATGGCCGCGCGGGTGGCCGGATGACGGGGCCCGGGATTGATCAGGGCAATCATCAGTTTTTCCAGCAGTTGCGCCTGCTCGGCACTGGGCAGCTCGCCGCGAAACAGCAGATAAAACACATCGACAAAGCTGCGCTTGCCCAGCAGCGCCTGGAGGTCGTAGCCATAGCAGAGCGCCGTTTGCGCGATATAGGGGTTTTGCTCGCTGGGCTGCTCGGCCCAGATACGGGTGGCAGTGCGCTCACTAAAGGGCTGATTGCGGCTGCGCACCTTTTCGTGAACCGGGGCGCTATCAGCGCCAGGGCTGGACGTGCCAGAACTGGAAGTATCAGGGCTTGAATTAACTGGATGGGTGCTTTCAGAGTCGGGCGCGGGCGCCATAAACCATTCCTTATATATCAGGGCTGGCTGCGCTGGCAGCCAGATTATTGCAGTTGATAGCGCAACTCAAACATGAGGCTGCGCCCTTCGAGCGGATAATCAGCCGGTATCTCGCCGCTGCTTGGCTCGCGCGCATCTGCATCGGCGAGGTTGCGCAGGCTCAGCGAGGCATCCAGGCGCGGCAACAGGTTTCTGCGCACCAGGTTGAGGTTTACCAGGGTGTAATCGGCAATTGGTGCACGCACATCCAGACTGTTGCGCTGGCGATCGCCAATCCAGAACACTTGCGGATAGAACGACCACTGCGACATAAACTCCCAGTTGGCAGCGAGCATAATTTGCTGGCCTGGAGCATCTGCCACAGCGGCACCGCTGCTGGCATCTTCAGCCGCCTGATAGGCATAGTTTCCCGTTATCAATAAATGGCTATCGGCTTTCCAATTGAATTCCAGCTCTACCCCTTTGCCATCCTGATCGCGCGCGTTCTGCGCCGTTTTGGTTGTGGCAAAGCGATCCTGAATAAACTCGATCATGTCACTCGCTTTGTAGGTGTAAAAGGTCACGCTGGTCTGCAGATTTTCCCTGGCGCGATAGTTAAAAGACAGCTCCAGGGTATCTATCTGTTCGGGCTTAAGTTCTGGGTTGCCCAGGGATACCGGATTGTTTTGAAAGCGCTGCTCGGAGAAAGAGGGCGCGCGGAAGGCGCTGCCGTAAAGCAGCTTGGCCGTCAGATCGCTGGAGGCGGCCCAGACCAGCGCCAGACGCGGATTGGTGGTGCCGCCAAAATCCGAGTAATCGTCGTAGCGCACCCCGGTTGTCAGCTCCAGGCTTTGGCTCAGCTGCCATTCGTCCTGCAGCGAGAGATAGCGAATATCGCGCGAACTATTGGGCAAAAATACAAATTCGCTATCGCTGACATCGGTGAGAGTTCCGCCCAATACCAGCTCACTGCCATCAGTTACTCCGGGGCCAAAATTTTTGCGTTCGCGCGGCGAAATTTGCTGCTGCTTCAACCCCAGCGCCATGCGTATTCTGTGTCCTCGCCAAGCGTTGTAAATGGAGGTCAGCTCCCCCTGAGTTTCACTACCATTCCCACCAGGCTCACCTATGACACCCTCGGGGAAGCTCACCCAGTTAACCGGCTGAGTGAAGTTGATATTGCCATCGCTACCCAGTGGCAAAACACTATTGGCGGGAAACAAATAAAAACGGGTGGTCTGCTCATAATTGAGGTAACTGAGGCGCAAATTACTTTCCCAATCGCCATCGGCTGAGTCCAGCCGCCGGGTAAAGTCCAGCATCCAAAGCTTATCCTGATCGCGGCCTAGCGGGTCCAGCGCCTGGGAACCACCGGCGCCCACGCCCGCATCACGGGAAACCCAGTTCCACAGATTGAGCTGCCAGGCAGTGCCATTGAGCGCTAAATGGGAGTCGAATACTTCATATTGGGTCGCCAGTGCGCCAGGCGCCAGGGAGGCAGTTGTACCCAGCAAGTCGTCCAGCGTTGATTGAATATCCCGCTCGACAATACGGCCACTGTCGCCATCAGATTTTTGATAGCCAAAGGTAAACGCTATACCTAAATCCTGCCAGTGAGTGCCGCCTTCCAGCCAGGCGTCGTAGCTGCCAAAGCTGCCCAGACGCACACCAACATTGTCATCCTCGCTGGAGCTTGAATCTTTGGTAATGACATTGATTACACCGGCATAGGCGTCAGCACCATAAATAGCAGAGCCAGGTCCGCGAATTACTTCCACTCGCTCGATGGCGGCAACCGGTAGACGAAAGCGTGTGGGGCGCCCGCCCTGAAAACTGTATTGCACGGGGACACCATTAATCAGCAGCAGCACCTGGGGGTTAAACCCGGTGTGAATACCGCGAATGGAATAGACCGAGTCCAGACGACTGAGTGAGGAGGGGGCGACATGCAGCCCGGGAATAGTTTCCAGAACTTCATCCAGATCGCGCGCGCCCATAGCGCGTATATCGGCGGCATTGATAACTGACGCGGTGGCCGGCGCCCGGTCCAGCGGTGTGCTGTTGCCTGTGGCGATAGAAATTTCAACCTGGCCCAACTGCTCCAGCGACAGCTGATAATAGTCGCCCGCATCTGCGCACCAAGCAGGCAGGCCCAGTGCACTGGCAAGCACAAACACACTGCTGTTAAGGCCTCTGGCATACAAGCTGCGCATAGAGAAAACTCGTTTATTTTCAGTCGGACGCCCTTGGGCGTCGCTAGGGATTAGGTGGATAGTCGGCCGGTACAATGCGCCCCCTGGCGGGCTGACAACCCAGGTTAAAATCCTTCATCCGCTGAGGTTTATGGCTCCGAGTTAAATAGCTTGCCCGTTAAATATGAGCGCTTAGGTAGTCGGCATCTTATAGCTATTTTTGCGCCAAATCATCATGCCAACTCGCAATCAGCAATAACACATAACAATAGTGGAGGCTTGGGTGAAAGCAAATAGCCGCTTCGCCCCGGCATCAAGTTTCAACGCCCAGCTCAACTCAACTGGGCCAGGCGCTTAACGGCCTGGCGAATCGACTCGCTCACCCAGGGCTGGGTCGCCTGGGTGAGATCGCGCCGCAGCAGGGCGCCGCCATCCATCAAACTTACCGCCAAAACAGGTATAGCGGCCAACTCGTGCTGCGCGCGCAACTTTTCCAGGAAGACCCAGGCCTGCTGATTGGGCAGGTGAATATCCAGAATGATGCCGCAGGGCTTTAACTTGCGCACCAGCTGCAAGCCGCTAAGCACATCACCGGCGCCGTGCAATTGCACCGGCTCCTGCTGGAAGCCGCGCGCCAGCACTTCGAGCAAGCGCGGCTCCGCCTCGACGACCACCAGGTGATCATAGACATCATCCAAGTCAAAAGCTGCGGCCTGGCGCTCAACAACCGGCATAGGTGCGGCCTTTTGCTGCTGGAGAATCGGCAGGGGAATTTCGACAATAAAGCAGGCGCCCTTACCCGATTCGCTCTCCACCCGAATAGTTCCGCCCATCAGCTCGCACAGCTGACGAGTAATTGAAAGACCCAGGCCGCTGCCCTGGTATTTGCGCGTGGTGCTGGAATCCGCCTGACGGAAGGGATCAAAAATATGTTTTTGCTGCTCGGGCGTCATGCCTATGCCAGTATCCGCCACACTTAAATAGATTTGCTCATCGCGGTGCAAGGCGCGGATGTGTACCTGGCCGTCCTGAGAGAATTTGCAGGCGTTGCCCAACAGATTAATCAGAATATGCAGAATTTTTTCCGGGTCGGCGATTGGCAGGCTGGTGCCGTCATCCACCTCTTTAAGCACCTGGATATGACTTTTTTCCAGCAGTGCACCAACCGAGCCCAGCGCCTCTTCCACCAGACTGGACAGGCGCACTTCGGTCAGGTCCAGATCCATACGCCCGGCTTCAATTTTCGCCAAGTCCAAAACACCGTTAATCAACTTTAACAAGCGCTCGCCATTGCTGATAACCCGCTCCAGATCGTTGATATGCCTGGGGTCATCTTCGGCTTTGAGCTCTTCAATCACCAGCTCGGTGTAGCCGATAATGGATTGCAGCGGTGTGCGCAATTCATGGCTCATCAGCGACAGGAACTCACTTTTTGCCTGGCTCGCCTGCTCGGCATTGCGCTTGGCAAACGCCAGCCGCTCGCCGGCAATTTGCAAGTCTTTGGAGCGCGCGGCAAGAATTTTATTGTCGCGGCGCTTGGTGTTGTAAGCGATAAACACCGTAATAATTAACAGGCCACCGAGCGCCAGTACGCCAAACGAATATCTGAGCGCAACCTTTTGCGCATCCACCTGCTCGTCCAGGCCGGCAATGGCCGTTTTTTGCGAGCTGATCTCCTGCTCTTGATCATGAATAGTTTGATTAAGCTGTGCCAGGCGCTTTTCGCGCAGATCAATTTCAGCACCAATTTTATTCAGTTGCTGCTGTTGCGCATCCAGCTCCTGGGTTCGCGCAGCCACTTCCTGCAGCAGCCGGCTGCGGTCTTTGGAACTCTGCTCAATTTGATTTTTTTGCTCGAGCAACTGCGCATTTTGCTCGGCGATTAATTTATCGCTGTTTTGAATGCTCTGCTGCAAATCCTGCATTTGCTGCTGCAACTGTTGATTGTGCTGCAGTTGATTATCGATGGTGCGGCTCAACTGGGCCAGCTCGCGCTCGCGCCCCTGCAGTTGTTTTTGCATGGAGACCAGCGATGCCTGACCTTCGCGATAGAGTTTGGCCACATCAATTTCAGTGCCGCCATTGAGGATCAATTCGGGCAGCGGCTCCAGCCCGTGGTTGATAATATTGGATTTATTAACTTCAAATTTTAAACGGTCGCCATCGCTCATCAGGTTGATCATAACCAGTTGTTTGTTGGCAAAGTTACTCGTCACCAACAGTACCGGGCGACTGTCTAAGCGCTCATACAACTCGGAAATTTTATCGCCTACCGATGGGTCTATATAAATCATCTGGTAGTCGACCAGCTTGCTGGCAGAATCCAATTTATCAACCCGCATGGGCAGGCCGCGCATTTGCAGGCGACCCGCCATCACCTGCAGCTCATCGAACAGGCGAGCGTCATTGGAGTCATAGACACCCAATTTAAATTGGCTCATGCCCTGCTCGTTGGGCCAGCGAATATTTTTGGCAAAGTTATACAGATAGGACGCGGTAAGCTTTTCGCGACTAAGGCCATCGGCGTTTACCCCGGCGGCCAAACCAAGCCAGAGAAGCAACCCACTCGCCATCAGGCAGAGCCTGATGCAAGTGTTATGTAGCGGGTAAAACCGGCGAGTCCAATGACTGAGCAACATAAACGCGAACCTTTAAAGCAGAGCTGACTAAAGATAAGTGGCTGCGCAGCTTAGCCATATCAGCCGGCGAAAGCTAATCCCTGTTGGCGCGTGCAATCCTCAGTGCAAATAAATCGCACAAAAATCAGGCTAAGCGGTAATTAGTTTAGCCATTGTTGGTAGGCGCGGAGGGCATCCATAGCAGTGATAACACCCACAATTTTTTTATCCTGAGTAACGAATACCCGGTGAATATTGCGCTCCAGTAACAAGGCGGCAATTTGTTGCAGCGAGCTGCTGCTGTCTACCGCAATAACCTCCGGCGTCATTATCTGATGCACAGTGCAGTTTTTTGCCGCGTCCTTCACCCAGGTGTTGAGCAGCTCTTCATTGGGTTCCTGGCCGCAATTGTTGCGATACAAATCGCTGAGCGCGCGCTCTTTGGAGGTGTCATCCAGGCTGGTAAAACGAAATACATCATCGACACTAACCACCCCCACCAGCTCGTGGTCCGAGGCGATAACCGGCGCCGCAGATATTTGCCGACGAATAAAAAACTCGCTCAGCCGCTGAATCGTCCAGCCTTCATAGGCGGTAAGTATATCGGTGGTCATCAAGTCGACAGCGGAGGGCGCTGGTGCAGTATGGTTCGAGGTAGTAGTGGCGGTCATGGGCAGCTCCTGACGCTGTTTATTGTGATGAGTTTTTAGCCAGAAAAATCTATAGCACAAAAAACCGCCTGCGCATATTTTATCCGCGTAACTTATGCTCAAGCGCGCGCCAATTCACTTACGAATTTGCACTGTCACCTGCAAACTCGAACCTCTGGCTGAGCGCAAGCTTTTGCGCACCAATAAAGAGCAGTTTTACTCCCCCTGACACACGCCGACTTTCGTTGCGCGCAAAAAAAAACGCCGCGACTTGCGTCAGCGGCATTTTTGCTTTTGCTACTACCTAACCGGCGCAACTTGGATACTAGCGCTAGCCGTATTAGTCGTGGTGATGGCCACCAACACCGTGAGCATGGCCGTGGGCCAGCTCTTCATCGCTGGCTGCGCGCACTTCAACGATCTCTAATTCAAATTCCAGGTTTTTTCCTGCCAGCGGGTGGTTTGCATCTATATCCACATTGAACTTGCCCACTTTAAGCACTATCGCATCCCAGGGACCGTGCTGGGTGTTTACCGCCACTTTCATGCCTGGCTTGAGCTTGAGGTTTTTGTGGTTGTGCAGGTGCTTGATCGGGATACGCTGAGTGGCGCCTTCCTGACGCAGGCCATAGCCCTGCTCCGGGGTAATACTGACGCTGAACTTATCGCCAGCCTGCTTGCCTTCCATCGCCTCTTCCAGCGCCACCAGCAGATTGTTGTGGCCGTGCAGGTAAAGGGTGGGTTCGGCGTCATAGGAGGATTCCAGCAGCTCCCCTCCCTGCTCGTTTAAACGGTAGTGAAAGCTGACAACTTTATCGGCGGAAACTTGCATAGAAACTCCAGGAGCCTAAATCGGTTTAACAAGACCTAAAATGGTTTAATAAGACCTAAATTGGTTTAATAAGAATAGGGGCGCGGATTGTCGCCGATTTTCTGCCCGGACGCCAAGCATCGCACCGCAACTCGCAGCCAAAGCGGTTACACTGGCCAGCTTTGCAGCCCAGCCAACCATCTATGAACCTGATTCAACCGCTTATTTGCCCGCCCGCCCTAGCCCCCCTGCAACTGGGCAACCATAGCGTGCATTTATGGCTGCTGCAGACAGATGCACTGGCACCTGAGTGGCTGGAGCAGCGGCTGCCGCTGCTTAGCCCGGATGAGCGCGAGCGCGCCGACAGATTCAAACGCGGTCGCAGCGGTTTTATCGCCAGCCGGCTGCTGCTGCGCTCGGTGCTGGGCCGCTATCTGCAGCGCGTCCCCGAATCTCTGGTCTTTGCACGCAGCCCCCAGGGCAAACCCCAATTGAGCGAAGCCGAGCTGGGCTTTAACCTCAGCCACAGCGGTAACTATGCACTCCTGGCGCTGGGCCAGTTTGCCCACTTAGGGGTGGATCTGGAGCAATTGAATAAAGCCCGGGACCTTATGGCCATAGCGGAACACTTTTTCGCCCCATCAGAATTGGAGTGGCTAAAAACGCTGACTGGCGAAGCCCAGACCTGTGGTTTTTATCGCCTGTGGACGCTTAAAGAGGCCACCTTTAAAGCCCTGGGCACAGGGATTTCCACCGGCCTGGACAAGCTTTGCTTTAGCCTCCAGGGCGAGCAGATTCACCTGGACTCAGCCCCGGAGCTGGCAATGGATAGCCGCAACTGGCAGTTTTGGCAGGGTCAACTCGGCCAGGACTACCACTGCGCACTCAGCCTGGCAGCGGCGCAGCCGCCAGCGCTCAGCTGGTTTGATGCCCTGGCACTGGTCGCCGGCCGCTGACAACTGACATAAGGCATTTTTCGCAAAAGGTTTTTACAGGGCCTTTTACGGTGCTTTACTTGACTGACCGGGTGTCGCTGCTAGGATTGCCGCCCGAATCCAACCCTAATCGATAAAAGTACCCTCATGCTGCCATTTCATCAGGTCGTGAAAGACGACTTCGCTGCGGTAAACCAGCTCATCATCGACCAACTGCACTCCGATGTAGGCTTGGTGGAAAACATCGGCCACTATCTGGTGGAGGCCGGTGGCAAACGCCTGCGCCCACTGCTGGT
>CBIMZH010000032.1:0-11666 GCA_966248255.1 uncultured Cellvibrio sp. | reverse complement strand
CTGGCGGTTGCCTTAGCTGGCGCTGTCGCCGGGGCTTTGGGTTTGGCTGTATCTACCAGATGCTCCTGGGCTTTGAACACTTGCAAGCAGGAACCGCAGCGAACTGCCCCGCGGGCAGATTGCAGTTGGGCACTGGTAATGCGAAACGCCGTGCCGCATTTGGGGCAGCGGGTTACCATGGGTGCGCTTGCGGGGCTCATAGTCCTGTGAATCCTTTGGTTATCCAGTAAAGGCTGGTCGTTGGTTGCTTTTACGCTTGTAGTAGTTTGTCAGTTGCAAGCCGACTCTAAAATGGTCGGTTCAAAATGCCTCAGTGTAACTTTATGTGCTCGGCGGGTAAATTCTCCTCCGCCGTTGCCAGTGCGTCTGCTGTCAACATTGCCAACTAACGCACTTTTGTCCCGGTGATTCTCACCCATTCCTCTTGTTCTGCCACTGGATCAAAGTCGAACCAGGGGGCATAGGCTTCCATCACGGTTTGGGCTTGCACACTCAGAATCCCCGAAAGGCAGATTTTACCGCCTAAATTGGTTCTGGCGCTAAGTGTTGGTGCCAGTTCGGCCAGGGGGCCGGCAAGAATATTGGCGAGCATTACATCGGCGGCGTCAATCGGGCAATCCTGGGGCAGGAATACCGGCATGGCATCGGCGGGCAGTTGGTTGCGCTTGGCATTTTCCGTGGTGGCCAGAAGCGCTTGTGGGTCTATATCAACACCAGTGACCTGCTTGGCGCCCAGCAGCAGTGTGGCTATGCCAAGAATGCCTGAGCCGCAGCCGTAGTCGATAACCTGTTTGTCGCTAAAGTCCTGCTGATCAATCCACTGCATGCACAAAAAGGTGGTGGGGTGTGTACCAGTGCCAAAGGCCAGGCCTGGATCGAGCATCAAATTGATCTTGTCCGGTTCGGGCGGCTGCTGCCAGCTGGGGCAAATCCACAGGCGCTCGCCGCATTTGATTGCGTGGTAATTGCTCATCCACTCTCTTTCCCAGTCCTTGTCTTCCAGTTGTTCCCAGGCGTGATCGGGTAATGGGTTACCAAAGCGGCGCTCGGCCAGGGCGGTAGTTTTGCCCGTGTCTATTTCGGCATCGAACAGGCCGGTCACTTTTACATTGTCCCAGAGCGGGGTTTCACCCAGACCTGGCTCCAAAATCGGCTGATCGGCGTTGTCCTGCAGGGTGACACAGGCAGCGCCAGCGGCCATGAGGGAATCCTCCAGGGATTGCACATAGCGACGCGGGGTGATGATTTTGAGTTGCAGCCAAGGCATGGCGGGTCTCCGGGGTTGAGTAATGCGGTTGAGCCTAAGGTAAAACTGCTGTGCTGAAAATAAAAACGCCCCGATGCCAGCAGCACCGGGGCGCTTTAGGTGGAACAATCTTACTCTGCGAGTTTCTTCTCGAGGTAGTGAATGTTCACGCCGCCTTTGCGGAAGGCTTCATCGCGCACCAGCATTTGCTGCAGCGGGATATTGGTGCGAATACCATCAACAATGGTTTCGTCCAAAGCATTGCGCATGCGCGCCAGTGCGATTTCACGGGTATCGCCATAGGTGATGATCTTGGCGATCATGGAATCGTAGTTAGGCGGTACTGTGTAGCCATTGTACAAGTGGGAGTCCACGCGTACACCCAGGCCGCCAGGGGCGTGGAAGCCCTTAACCAGGCCGGGGCAGGGCATAAAGGTTTTGGGGTCTTCGGCGTTGATACGGCACTCGAAGGAGTGGCCTTTAATCACTACGTCAGACTGCTTGATGGACAGCGGCAGGCCGGAGCAAACGCGAATTTGCTCTTTGATCAGGTCGATACCGGTGACCATCTCGGACACTGGGTGCTCTACCTGAATACGGGTGTTCATCTCGATAAAGTAGAAACGGCCGTCTTCGTAAAGGAACTCGAAGGTACCGGCGCCCTTGTACTTGATGTCGATACAGGCTTTAACGCAGGCGGCGTAAGTGGCTTCGCGCACGTCTTGCGGGATGCCTGGCGCAGGGGCTTCTTCCAGAACCTTCTGGTGGCGGCGTTGCAGTGAACAGTCGCGGTCGCCCAGGTGAATGGCGTTACCCTGGCCATCGGACAGCACCTGCACTTCCACGTGACGTGGGTTCTGCAGGAATTTTTCCATGTACACAGTGCCATCGCCAAAGGCGGCCTTAGCTTCGCCTTGGGTGATGTGAATAGAGTTGATCAGTGCGGCTTCGGTGTGTACCACGCGCATACCGCGACCGCCGCCGCCGGCAGCAGCTTTAATGATCACTGGGTAGCCAATACGCTTGGCGATTTTTAGGCACTCTTCCGGATCTTCCGGCAGTGGGCCGTCAGAGCCGGGTACTGTGGGAACGCCAGCCAGCTTCATGGCTTTAATGGCTTCCACTTTGTCACCCATCATGCGGATAACGTCTGGGTCCGGGCCGATAAAGGTGAAACCGCTTTTTTGTACGCGCTCGGCAAAGTCGGCGTTTTCAGCCAAAAAGCCATAGCCCGGGTGAACCGCTTCGGCGTCGGTGATTTCCATGGCCGCGATAATGGCGGGCACGTTCAGGTAGCTTTTGGGTGATGGGTTTGGGCCGATACAAACTGACTCGTCCGCCAGGCGTACGTGTTTTAGATCCCGGTCAATTTGCGAGTGGACAGCAACGGTTTTGATGCCCAACTCTTTACAAGCGCGCAATACTCGCAGCGCAATTTCGCCGCGGTTCGCGATCAATATTTTTTGAAACATAAACCAATTCCTCAGTGATTAGGCTTGCGCTAGTGACTTGGCAGAGCAAAATCAGGCAATAGTCACCAAGGGTTGGTCGAATTCAACAGGGTTGCCATCTTCCACCAGAATGGCTTCGATAACGCCGGATTTATCGGCTTCGATCTGGTTCATCATTTTCATGGCTTCGATAATGCAAATTACATCGCCAGCCTTAACATGCTTACCAACTTCGATAAAAGAAGGTGAGCCTGGGCTGGGTGAGCGGTAGAAGGTGCCAACCATGGGTGATTTAACCACGTGACCGCTAATAGCTGGCGCAGCAGCGGCTGGAGCAGCAACTGCAGCAGCGGCTGGAGCGGCAACGGGCGCAGCAGCTGGTGCGGCTGGGGCAGCAAAGGCTGGTGCTGGGCCAGTGAAGTATTGGGTGGTGCCGCTATTGCGTGCGATACGAACAGACTCTTCGCCCTCTTTGATCTCCAGCTCGCCGATATTTGACTCTTCGAGCAGCTCGATCAATTTCTTAATTTTGCGAATATCCATAGGATCCTCTCTGGCAACAGAATAGTTGTGTTTGTTAGTTGATTAAGGTTTTAAAGCTTGTTTTTGTTCAATGATTTTTATGGCTGCCGCCAGCCCTAGTTCATAGCTGGTGGCGCCGAAGCCGCAGATAACACCCTCTGCCACATCGGAAAAATAGGAGTGATGGCGAAAGGCTTCGCGCTTGTGCACATTGGACAGGTGCACTTCGATAAAGGGTATGGCTACTGCCAGCAGGGCATCGCGCAGGGCGACGCTAGTGTGGGTAAATGCGGCCGGGTTGATCAGAATAAAATCCACACCTTCGCTGCGGGCTTCGTGAATGCGATTGATAAGTTCGTATTCGGCATTGCTTTGCAGGCTGAGCAGATGGTGGCCCTGATCGCGCGCCAACTGAGTCAACTTGCGGTTAATGTCATCCAGGGTGGTGGCGCCATAGATTCCCGGCTCGCGCAAACCGAGCAGGTTAAGGTTGGGGCCGTGTAACACCAGTATGCTTGCCATTGACAGGAATCCTGCGGGGATATTGTTAAAGTTCGCGAGGAGCTTCGCACTTTATGATGGTTTCTAAGCCATTTGAGGTGGCCTGGCAAATTTAGTTGGGGGAGTTTGCCGTAAAATCGCGAGCCTGTCCACGAGCCAGGTAAAAATTTGTTTAGATTGGAACAATTCGCCGCATTTTTACCGAAGTTAGTCGCAGGTTTTCTAAAAAGATAAATTGAAATAGCGCTTTTGGTGAAGGATAGCGGCATCTTGGCGTCTGTTAAGCGCAAGATGCCGGAATTTTAATGAAAGTTCTTTTAATTTCTTTAAAACAAAGGTCATATGCAGCTAAAAGATTCTAATTGCTGCCATTTACTGATTTGATTAGCTGCTCTTTGGTGAGAATCTGCGGTAAAACATCGGCTTTGCCACTTCTTCCCGCGGGGAACCACAGGTAAAGCGGCACACCACTACGGCCATATTCCTGCAAAAGTGCGGTAATTTGTGGATCTGTATTGGTCCAATCACCCTTTAAGGTTGCGACCTTGTGATCCGCAAAGAGCTTTTCAATAGTCTCTGTATGCAGGGTCACTCGTTCGTTGGCCAGGCAAGTAAGGCACCAGTCGGCGGTTAAGTTGACGAAAACAGCCTGATTTTGCTCGCGCAGATTTTGCAGAAGTTCAGGGCTGTAGGCCTGCCATTGAATGCCATCTGTATCCTGTTTGCTGGTCATGTGTATGGCCTTGTAGGGCAGCCAAATGGCTATAGCCCAGGTGGCAGCGATAGCGATTCGGCGCAACCCTTTGCCTAAGCCCTTGCTGGGTAGGCCCAGCAGCCAAAAACCAAATGCAATGCTCACGGCACCAATACATAGCGCAGCCATACCTGTTGCATTGGTTTGGTGGCCGTATACCCAGAGCAGCCAGACGGAGCTTAAATAGAGCGGGAAGGCCAAAAATTGCTTGAGGTTTTCCATCCAGAGCCCGGGTTTGGGCAGACGGGCGGCCAGCGCTGGTGAGTAGCAAAGTAGTAGCAGTGGCAGTGCCATACCAAAACCCAGGGCTGCAAATATTCCCAGGCATACCACAGCGGGTTGAGTCAAAGCGAAGCCTAAGGCCGTTGCCATAAAGGGGGCTGTGCAAGGGCTGGCCACTATGGCGGCCAGTGCGCCGGTAAAAAAGGAGCCGCTCAGGCCCGAGCGTTCAGTCAATTTTTGCCCTGTGCCCATCAGGCCGGTGCCAAAATGAATGACGCCGGACATGCTTAGCCCCATCACAAAAAACAAATAGGTAAGGCTGGCGATAAGGCCTGGCGATTGAAGTTGGAAGCCCCAGCCAATGGCTTCGCCCCCGGCGCGGGCGACAAGAAGAATGCCGGCAAAAATCAGGAAACAACAGATAATTCCCAGGGTGTAAAACCAGCCGTGGATATGCAGGCGATCCCTGTCTGCAGCCGCAAGGCTCATGACTTTTATTGAGAGAACCGGGAATACGCAGGGCATAAGGTTGAGTATGGCGCCGCCAAGCATGGCAAAAATGAGCGCCTTTAAAAACCAGCTGAGGTCAAAGCTCGCGCTAAGTGGCGCTGGCTGGCTGGCGACGGGGGCTTTGCTGATGGCGTCGCTGGGGGCAGGTTTTTTGTCGTCCAGGGGGGTGACCTGAGCAGAGTTGGTGTCAACTTGGAGCTGATGCTTTTGTGGCGGATAGCAGAGCCCGGCCTCGGCGCAGCCCTGATATTCAAACTTTAAAATAAAGCTGGCGGGTAGTTGTGAAAGCTCGAAACTGGCGATGGCATCGTCATGATGAATCATGGTTTCGCGTTCAAACAGTTCGTCGTATTTCATCACCCCTTGATTGTAGCTGGGGGTAAGTGCGGTGCCGTCGCTCAGGCGGAATTTGAATCGCTCTTGGTATAGGTAGTAGCCTTGAGCGATATTCCAGTGAATTACTAATTGCCCCCGCTCAATTTTTGCGTCCCAGTAATAAGCCTGGTCCACGGGTAAAAACTCATCTTCCTGGCTGAGTAGGTTGCTGCTGAGGCTGTTGCTGTTGGCTGGCGCAAAAGGGTCAGCTGCCTGAGATGTGGCGCAGAGAAACAAGCTGGCAATGAACAGGAGGATCTTGCCGGTGATACCTGACGTGGAGCGCATTATTGTAAAAAGAAAGCCGTTCATAGGTGTTTGTTGCCTGTGTCTATTGGGGCATTTAACCAGTTGGTAAGCTCAGACCCGCGATGACGCTTAAAGTTTTGGTGATCTTAGGTTGGGCAGCTGTTTTAGGGGCATTGATTCCAGTAGTATATCCAGCCACAGTTTGGCGGCATTCCTGCCGTAGTTCACGTCGATTTCCCTAACCCTGCCTTATATCTCTGCGAATGTCCGATGGCTGTTCAGGAGCTTTGCGATTTTAAATCCTATGCGTAAAAACTTGTATTGCTTATTTCTCGTTCTTATCTCCCTGGCGCTTGGCGCCTGTCAGCCAGCCAAGCCAAGCGTGGCTCCTGCCAAGGTTGCCCCTGAGCCAGCAGCGCCTGCGCAGCCAAGTGCCGAAGCTAAGCAAAAGCAGGCCATACATCTGCTCCTGCTAAATGGAGAATACACGCTGGCGCACGACCAATTGTTGACTCCAACCACAGACAACGCATTTGATTATTTTCGTGCGGTTCTCAAATTGGACCCAAATAACCAGCGGGCCAAGGGGGGGCTATTGGGGATAGTGATGCGCTACGTCGATTTGGCTCGACAGGCCGCAGCGCGTGGAAACTATGCTCAGGCTACACAAATGCTCAATAACGCGCGCATGGTGGATCCGGAAAACTTATTAATAAAAGAAGTAAGTGAAGGTTTAAATGCGCAATATGAGTCTGCCCCGCCTCCAACTCCGTACAAGGGCGGGGACGGCGAGTATTTGCTGAATCCGACGCTCCTGGGTAAAACGGATCCACAGATTGTAGAACAGCTGGGTGTTATCGCTCGAAAGCTAAAAGAAACCGATAGCCTGGCCATGATAGTTGCGCGTAGCGATGTTGAAGGGCGGTGGATTTATCAGCAAATGCGCGATGCGTTGCCAGGCTACCGTGTGCGTGGCGATATTCAATTGGGAAGTCCTCCGCGAATCAAACTGGTGCCAAGATTACAGTAGCCAGCCTGGCTGATTTGGGTATTTGCAGGTGTATGAACTATGAAGCTTATGACTCTTCTGGCACTTTGGCTGTGGGGGGCTGCTGGTATTGTAAGTGCATCTTCAGCTCCTGTGGCAGCAAGTAATATCAAGGTTTACGAAGCGCGAGTGATGGTTCCTCTAGCGGGTGTCCAGGAGGCACAGGTTTTTTTGCGATTACAAAATCTGGCCGATCACCCTGTTGACCTTGTCTCTGCTGTCAGCCCCTATGCAGAGGCCGTTCTCATAAAGTCAAAATCAACATCGCAAGTAATTAAACAGCTAAAAATACCACCTAAAACCCTGGTGAATTTAACCCCTGAATCCGAATATCTGGTCTTATCGGGGCTAAAGGTAAAATATCAGACGGGTGACCAGCTACACTTGAAGTTGATATTCAGCGACAACTCCAGGGTAGAGGTCACAGCAGTAGCCAAGAGTGCCTTCGATCAGCCTCATCATTAGCTGAGTGCCACAGCCCTGATTTTTAATTGAGGGGCTGGTTATGAAAGCGTTTAAGCGATTTTGGCTGCGAAATTTACGACGTGTGCGCGACCAGGTGGACGATGTCCAGGAGGATATACAGGAATCCAGCCTGTTTTGGCGCCTTATCTTTTTAGTTGCGGTGGTGTATTTGCTGGTAACTTTGGCTACCGGCATTTATTGGAGCCGCACTCCCGATTTATTCCCTGTACGTCAAAATGCGCAGGCGTTATTGGCTGCAGAGCAGTTTACTGAGTCGCCAGCCATTGGTGTGACTACCACCGCAACCCTAATTACTCTGACGGAATCTCTCTGGCAAAAGCCGGGTGGCTATACCCTAAATGACCTGACGCCGCCGGGTGTATGGCTGGATGACATGCCTAACTGGGAGTACGGTGTAATTATCCAGGTGCGTGATATGGCCAAAGCCCTGCGTGAAGCTTTTAGCCGCTCCCAATCCCAGTCCCGCGAAGATGAAGATTTACAAAAAGCTGAGTCGCGTCTTAATTACTACCAGGACTCCTGGTTAATTCCCTCAACCGAAGCTCAATATCAAGAAGGCGTAGGCTATCTTCATGCTTATCTTGCACGTTTGCAGCGAGGCGATGCCGACGCGCATTTCTATGCTCGCGCTGATAATCTGGTGTACTGGTTACGTACTGTTGAGACTCGTTTAGGCAATTTATCGCAGCGTTTGAGTGCGAGCGTTGGCCAAGAGGAAGTGGGTTTAACGGGTGAGAGTGAAATCGCTGGCGCTACGGGGGGATTAAAATACAAAACCCGCTGGAATCAATTGGATGATGTGTTTTATGAGGCAAGAGGTTCCTGCTGGGCGCTGATTCATTTGCTCAAGGCAGTTGAAATAGATTTTGCCCCGGTAATTGCAGACAAAAACGCACAAGTTAGCGTCAAGCAAATTATCCGTGAGTTGGAGTCTACCCAGCAAACACTCTATAGCCCGGTAATTTTAAATGGCAGTGGATTTGGTTTTTTGGCCAATCACTCGCTGGTTATGGCCTCCTATATTTCGCGTGCCAATGCCGCGCTTATCGACTTGCGTAGATTGCTGGAGCAGGGTTAAAACATACCGTATTGGTTGGGTGAGCTTTCTGGTGTGCTTTGGCCTATATCCCAAAGTTCTACAATTTTGCCGGCGGCGAAGCGGAAAATATGTACTAGCGCCGCACCTGGGTCATCTCTGTGCAGTTTAACTTTGGAGTGGATTGCCACTAGGTCACCGTCCTGCAAGCAATGTTTAATATCTACTTGCTTCTGAGGGAATCCTTGGGAGTTTTCAATCATTGCGTACATTAATGACTGGGCGTCGCCGCGAAAATATGGGTTGTGGTGATGCAGCTCTTCCGCAACGTAGGTCGCAAAGGCTTTTTCTACTTCACCTTTGGCAACCAGAGTCAAAAAATCTTGGGCAGCTTGTTTATAGTCCGGTTGCATTGGGCGCTCCAGTGTTTGGGGGCCTAGCTAAAATCGTCCAGATCATCTGGCAGTGCAGGTGAGCCAGCAATTCGATGGTTCTCACTTGCCCATTCGCCGAGGTCAATCAGGCGGCAGCGCTCGCTGCAAAAGGGGCGAAATGGAAATTCGTCGGTCCAGTATATGGTTTTCTGGCAGCAGGGGCATTTTAAAGCGATGGGTGGTTGTTGTTCGTTCATGAATTCGATAATCGTCTAGCAGAAGTTATACATTTGAGGGCGTACTGGAGCTTTTTGAGAGCTCCAAATAGAGCTGATGCAGTTTGTAGACCTGTTCATCAAGCTCACTGATATCACCATGATTTTGAATAATATCATTAGCCTGACCGCATCTATCGGCCCTGGATAGCTGACTTTGCATGATTTTTTCAATCTGTTCGCGCTTGTTTGCGTCGCGCTGAGTAGCTCGCTCAATTTGCAGGTTTTCGCTGGTATCTACAACCAAAACCCTATCTACCAATTGGCTTTGCCCTGTTTCCAGTAATAACGGTGAACTGAGTATGGCGTAGCTGGATATTGCTTCAACCAATCTTTTGCGTATCAGTTGGTTAATCTGCGGGTGGAGTAATTGTTCGAGCCAGATTTTTGCCTCCGCATCGGTAAAAATACGCTCGCGCAGTTTGGCTCTATCTAGCTGCCCCTCAGGTAACAAAAAGCCAGCGCCGAAATGTTCAGCTATAGCTTTTAGGGCAGGTGAACCAGGCTCTACAACTTCGCGGGCAATCAGATCAGCATCTATGATGCTGATGCCTAGGTTTTCAAAACGACGGCTAACTTCGCTTTTACCGCTGCCAATACCGCCGGTCAGGCCAATCACCAGTTTTTGCGGGAGCATAGATTTACTGGGCTACAAACAGCTTTAAATAGCTGGCGTTAATTTGTTCACCCCATAAAAAAGCAATCCAGCCCGCAATAGCCAAGTAGGGGCCAAAAGGAATGGGGATATTTTTATCACGGCCACGAATAACTATCAGGCTTACACCAATAACCGCACCAACCAACGAGGAGAGTAATATTATTTGGGGCAAAATTTGCCAGCCCATCCACGCGCCTAAAGCGGCTAGAAGTTTAAAGTCGCCATAGCCCATGCCCTCTTTGCCGGTAAGCAATTTAAAAAGCTTATACACAGACCAGAGTGACAGATAGCCAAATACGGCACCCCAGAGTGAACTGGATAGCGTGGTGAAGATACCAAAGCTGTTGGCGATTAAACCTAACCAAATTAGGGGAAGGGTAATATCGTCCGGGAGTAGATAGGTGTCTAGATCAATCAGTGTGAGCGAGATAAGGCACCAAGTAAAAACCAGCCCTGCAACGCCGCTCCAATTCGGGCCGAGTGCATAAATCACGGCTGTGGATAGAACCGCTGTGGCTAGCTCTACAATCGGGTATCTAATTGAAATCCGCGCTTTACAACCAGAGCATTTGCCACCCAAAAAAATATAACTTAGCACAGGAATATTCTCCCATGCTTTGATTTGATGGCCGCAATGAGGGCAGCGAGATCGGGGCACAACCAGATTAAAAGCTTCTTCCTGATTGGCGATAACAGTGGATGGTTGTGCGGAAGGTTCCATGACTTCCGCACAATGGGCGCGCCATTCACGCTCCATCATCTTGGGTAGGCGATGCACTACTACGTTTAAAAAACTGCCAACCAGTAAGCCTAAAACGAAAACATAAGTAAAAATAGCGGGTAGAGGGAGACTCTGAAAATAACTAACCAACTCCATATTAAGAAACCACTGAACCCAATTGGAAGATTGGCATGTACATGGCAATCAGTAATCCACCCACGAGCACACCAAGCACTGCCATAATCATAGGTTCCAGCAGGGCTGTTAGACTATCAACCATATTGTCTACAGCCTCTTCATAGTAATTGGCTACCTTGTCGAGCATCGCATCCAATGCGCCAGACTCTTCACCGATAGCGGACATTTGAACTAGCAGTGTTGGGAAGATTGCCCGCATTTTTAACGCAGTATTTAGTTGAATACCGGTAGATACGTCTTCTCTTACTTTGACAATGGCTTCTGAGTAAATGCGATTGCCCGCAGCTCCTGCAACAGAGGTAAGAGCATCAATTAAAGGAACACCGGCAGCGAATGTTGTGGATAGGGTGCGAGCAAATCTCGCCATAACCGACAAATATAGAATTTGTCCAACCACAGGTACCTTGAGCATATATCGGTCAACTATATATGCGAACTTTTCTGACCGTTTCACCGCTTCTTTGAAGCCGATAAAAACACCTGCTAGAACAACAATGGCTTGGAGCCAATAGGCTTGCGCAAGGTCGGAGAGGTGGAGAACAAAGAGTGTGAAAGCCGGTAGATCGGCACCAAATCCACTAAAAGTCTGAGCAAATTGTGGAACCACTTTTACCAACAGAATTACGGTTACCACAAAAGCGACTACGATTACCGCGGTGGGGTAAGTCAGGGCTTTTTTGATTTTGGCTTTAAGTGCTTCAGTTTTTTCCTTATAGGTGGCGATGCGGTCGAGCATGGTTTCAAGTGCACCCGACTGTTCCCCTGCTTCAACTAGGTTACAGAAGAGGTCATCAAAGTATTTGGGGTGATCTCTGAGTGAGGTGGCAAAACCGCCACCAGCGGCAACGCTGTCGCGAATCTGCAATACCATTTTGCGCAAATTGGGGTTTTCTAAACCATCTGCCACTATGTCAAAAGCCTGTACCAGAGGTACACCAGCTTTCATCATGGTTGCCATTTGACGTGAGAAAACAGCGATATCTGCGGGCTTAATCGCCTTGCCGCCGCCGCCAAATAGCGGTGTTGATTTTTTGGAAACA
>CBIMZH010000031.1:0-11675 GCA_966248255.1 uncultured Cellvibrio sp. | reverse complement strand
GGCAAGTTTGATACAGAGCTGTTTTGGGAGTTCTTCCAGGGCTTTGTTAACCACGCTGGCGTGACCCTGCACGTGGACAGCCTGCGCGGCCACAATGCCCACCACCAGATAGAAACTGTTTTTAAGGCCTTCGGCCGCGCGCTGCGTATGGCGCTGGAAAAAGATCCGCGCATGGAAGGCATTATGCCCTCCACCAAAGGCAGTCTCTAAGGCGGGCAGAATGACTAAAGCAAGCGTCGCCATCATCGACTATGGCATGGGCAACCTGCACTCGGTGGCCAGCGCCATTGAGCATGTCGCCCCTGAGCAACAGGTGCTGGTCACCTCAGATCCAGCGGTAGTCGCCGCCGCTGACCGGGTGATCTTCCCCGGCGTGGGCGCTATCCGCGACTGTATGGCAGAGATTCGCCGCCTCGGCTTTGACCAGCTGCTGCGCGAGCAGATCGCCAGTGGCAAGCCGGTGCTGGGTATCTGCGTGGGCATGCAGGCGCTGATGGATCACAGTGAGGAAAACGGCGGTGTCGACTGTATTGGCATACTGCCGGGCCAGGTGAAATTGTTTGGCACTGAGCACCGCGATGCCGCTGGCTGTCACTTGAAAGTGCCGCATATGGGCTGGAACCAGGTGCATCACAACGACCACCCGCTCTGGGCGGATATCCCCCAGGATGCGCGCTTTTACTTTGTGCACAGCTACTACATACACACAGAGGCGCCGGAACTGGTTGCCGCCACCTGTGATTACGGCGTGCAGTTCCACGCGGCCCTGGCCCGCGGCAACCTGTTTGCCGCCCAGTTCCACCCGGAAAAGAGCCACACCGCCGGCCTGCAACTGCTGAAGAATTTTGTTAATTGGAACGGTCAGGCCTAGGTCTGGCATCCCCTCTAAAGAGACTGTTTGATGCTGATTATTCCCGCAATCGATTTAAAAGACGGCCAGTGTGTGCGCCTGCGTCAGGGCCTGATGGACGACTCCACCGTATTTTCCGACGATCCCGTGGCCATGGCCAAGCAGTGGGTGGATCAAGGCTGTCGCCGCCTGCACCTGGTGGACTTGAACGGCGCTTTTGAGGGCAAACCCATTAACGGCGGCGTAGTGACCGCTATCGCCAAAGCCTACCCCAAGCTGCCCATTCAGATTGGCGGCGGTATTCGCAGCGCGGCGACTATCGAGCACTATCTGCAAGCGGGCGTTGAGTATGTGATTATCGGTACCAAAGCGGTGAAAGAGCCGGCCTTTGTGACTGAAATGTGCAAACTCTTCCCCGGCCACATTATTGTTGGTTTGGATGCCAAAGACGGCTTGGTGGCCACCGACGGCTGGGCGGAAGTGTCTAATGTGCTGGCCACCGACCTGGCCAAGCGCTTTGAGCAGGACGGCGTGAGCAGCATCGTCTACACCGACATCGCCCGCGACGGCATGATGCAGGGTGTTAACGTGCAGGCCACTGTGGCCATGGCCCAGGCTTCCAGCATCCCGGTAATCGCCTCTGGTGGTATTACCAATATGGACGATATACGCGCGCTGAAAGCCGAGGCCCACCAGGGTATCTGCGGCGCCATTACCGGTCGTGCCATCTATGAAGGCACCCTGACCATGGCTGAAGCTCAGGCCTACTGCGACGCCAACTAAGGGCGGCGCAAACAATCCGGATCTAAATCATGGCACTCGCAAAACGCATTATTCCCTGCCTGGACGTAGACAATGGCCGCGTGGTCAAAGGCGTCAACTTTGTTGATATCCGCGACGCCGGCGACCCGGTGGAAATCGCCAAGCGCTACAACCTCGAAGGCGCCGACGAGATTACCTTCCTCGACATTACCGCCACCCACCAGGGCCGCGATACCACTGTGCATACGGTGGAAAAAATCGCTGCTGAAGTGTTTATCCCGCTTACCGTGGGCGGCGGTATTCGCACCGTGGAAGATATTCGCACCATGCTTAATGCTGGTGCCGATAAAGTGGGCATCAACTCAGCGGCAGTGTTTAACCCTGACTTTGTCAAAGCTGCATCGGATCGCTTTGGCGCCCAGTGCATAGTGGTGGCCATTGACGCCAAAAAGGTCAGTCAGAAAGGTGAAGAGCCGCGCTGGGAGATATTCACCCACGGCGGGCGCAAGCCTACCGGCATTAATGCCGTGGAGTGGGCGATCAAGATGGCGGAATACGGTGCCGGCGAGATTCTGCTCACCAGTATGGATGGCGATGGCACCAAAAAAGGCTATGACCTGGGGGTGACCCGCGCCATCAGCGATGCCGTACCCGTGCCGGTGATTGCCTCTGGCGGAGTGGGCAATCTGCAGCACCTCTGCGATGGCATCACCCAGGGCCGCGCCGATGCGGTGCTGGCGGCAAGTATTTTTCACTTCCGCGAATACACCATTCCCCAGGCTAAGGCCTTTATGCGCGAGCAGGGTATAGAGGTGCGTCTCTAGTGCCAGTGATGGCAACTCAGGGCCAATAAAAAAGGGCGCCGTTGAGGCGCCCTTTTTTATATTGGTCGTTTCGCGCTAGCGCATCATGCGGCGCGGTACTGCTTTAGTATTTCCGAAACCTGGGGTTCGGAAGCGCTAATAAAATCGATAAATTCACTCACCCCAACTTCGGCATCTGCAACGCTGTCAAATGGGCCTATATCCACACCTTCGCGGGTGCAGTAGTACCAATAACCATCTTTTTGCAGGTAGCGAGCCTTGCGCTCGGGTATCCCACCTTTCTCGCCTAATCTGTGTTGGTTTGTCATTGAATGCTCCTCATGTGAATGACAATCGTTCCTTTTGTGGCGGTGTTCACAAATTATACAGGCCGATTATAACCATGTCTGCCCGAGAATCACTAGATTTAGTTGATCTGGAATAAGGCTTGTTTAATAACCAAAAGTTGAATCAGGCGAATTGGCCGCCACAGAGCCTATAGCTTCAGGTATAGCAAAGGGGTCAATTGGGTACCAGGCCCTGGGCCAAAGATATTGTGGTGGCGCCGGACACTTGCTTCTGGGGGCTGCTGGCTTAGTCGGCATAAGCGCTGAGGCGGGAACCAGCTGCACCTCGGCTTCGGCCAGCAATGGCCTTATTTGCTGTAGCACTTCCAGCGTGGCGCTATAGGGGTGGCCTATGGCAATGGCCGAGCCCTGTTGCTGGGCTTTGCGCAGCGCCAGGTGCAACTGGCGGCGAATGCTGTCCGGGTTGCGCTCGTCGTCGAGGAATACATCGCGCTTGCGGCTGGGGACCCCCTCGCGCTCGGCAACTTCCAGGGCGCGGGTTTTAGCGCTGGTGCGACTGTCGACAAAGTAAAGGCCGCGGGCTTTTAACTCGCCCATCACCCAGGCCATGGACTCGGCGTTTTGGGTGAGCAGGCTGCCCATATGATTGTTTAGCCCGACCACATGGGGGATATCGGCCAGATCGGCGCGCAGCACCCCTAAAAACTCCTGTTCGCCCATCTGCAGGGTTAAACCGCCGCGCCCCAGTGGCAGCTGGTGTTCATTGCTCATAGGCGCGTGGAGCATTATCTCCTTACCGCGCTCATGGCCCAGCTTGGCCAGTTGCACACCGTGGGGGGTAAAGGGGAGTACCGAGAGGGTGAAAGCGCCGGGCAGCTCAACCGAGCGCTGACCCAGGCTGTAGTTGTAGCCAATGTCGTCAATGATAATGGCCAGTTTGGCTGGCTGGGCCCAGGCTGAGCTGCACAGCACTACCGTCGCGCAGTAGACTGCCCGCGCCAGTCCGGGCCAGCGGCGGCGCTGTTTAAGGCTGGTCAGCGCTTGGCTCACTGGCTGTATCGCCCGGTTGCAGGCTGATATCCGGTGCTATAGCGGGTGCTGGTTCAGCCGGCAATTCTGCGGCCTTCAGCGGAGAAGCCTGAATAAAAATATGCAGGCCTTTAAGCAGGTTGAGCGCCTCGTGCAGCTGGTTGTCGTCCTGCAGCAACTGAGCGGCGGTGATACGCGCTTTTTTGCGGTCGCGACTGTCGCTCTCGCGGCCGCCCTTGGCATTGCCCAAATGGCCGGCCAGGTCAGCTTCAGTAGTTCCTGAGTCAGGCTGCAACGGCTCGACTTTAGCTCGCTCAACTTCGACATCCGGCACTATGCCCTGGGCCTGAATTGAGCGGCCCGAGGGAGTGTAGTAAAGCGCGGTGGTGAGCTTGATGGCGCGGTCGCTGCCAATGGGGATAACGGTTTGCACTGAGCCTTTACCGAAGCTGCGGGTGCCCATAATGACCGCGCGCTTGTGGTCCTGTAGGGCGCCGGCAACAATTTCCGAAGCGGAGGCAGAGCCGTCGTTAATCAGCACCACCAGCGGCAGGCCATTGCTCAAGTCGCCGGCATCGGCGTTATAGGTGACATTGGCGTTTTCCATGCGCCCCTGGGTGTAAACCACCAGGCCGCCATCGAGGAAAGCATCGGCAACTTCTACCGAGGCTTGCAGCACGCCGCCGGGGTTGTTGCGCAAATCGAGAATGACACCCTTGGTATTGGGGTTTTTCTCCAGCTGCAGACGCAGCTTTTGCAGCATGTCAGTGCCGGTGTTGAGCTGGAACTGGGAGACGCGGATATAAAAGTAATCGTCATCGAGCACGCGAGTGCGCACGCTTTGCACCTTGATCAGGTCGCGCACCAGGTCAAAGTCCAGCGGCTGGTCAACGCCATCGCGCAGTACCGTCAATTTGATTTTGCTGCCCTTGGGGCCGCGCATCAGGTTGACCGCCTTGTTTAAATCCATGCCTTTCAGCGGCTGATCATCAATTTTGATCACCACGTCATTGGGCAGAATGCCGGCTTTTTGCGAGGGGCTGTCATCTATGGGCGTGACTACTTTGACAAAACCTTCATCGAGGCTCACTTCCAGGCCCACGCCGCCAAATTCACCCGAGGTGCTGGCCTGGAGGTCGGCAAAGGCATCTTTATCCAGATAGGCAGAGTGAGGGTCCAACTCGGCAATCATGCCGCGAATCGCGTATTCAAGCAGCTGCGAATCGCTGATTTCCTCGACATAGCCGTTGCGGATCTGATCGTAAACGCGGGTGAAGGTGCGCAGGTCTTCCAGCGGCAGGAGTGCTGGCTGATTGCCGGGGGCAGCGGCGGGGACAGGTGCAGCTGCCGGCTCTGCCCAAACAGGCAGGGACAGCCAGGATAAGGCCAGAAACATCTGAGCAGACTTGCGAAGCGCGCGCGCCATGAAAACTCCACCAACAAAAAACACTTGCTTAAACCGCCGGAATCGGGGATTCGGGCACAAAGGTACCAACACTAAGGCAATTAGTTCAAAAATGACAGACCACGGGGGTGATTTCTGTGCCAGGAAGCGCGAAAAGCCTGGGCAGCGTCAGCGACTGTGCCTAATTGCGCGCCAGCCACTGATCGGGATTAATCGGCTTGCCCTGATAGCGAATTTCAAAATAGAGGCCGTTAGCCGCCTGGCCGCCACTGCTGCCCACCTTGGCTATAGCTTCACCGGCATTGACCAGTTCGCCCGCTTTTTTCAGCAGTACCTGATTGTGCGCGTAGAGGCTCATATAACCCTCGCCATGGTCGACGATTACCAGCAGCCCGTGGCTGCCAAAATAATCGGCAAATACCACTCGGCCATAGTGCACGGCGACTACAGCGGCGCCCTGGGTTGCACTGATATAGGCGCCACTCCAATTGATCTGGCCAGCGATGCGCGGGCTGCCAAAACGGTGGGTCATGGTGCCCTGGGTTGGCCAGGGCAGACGGCCTTTGCGACTGGTAAATTTAGCGCCGTGGGCGGGCAGTGGCACATAGGCAGGGGATTTTGCGGCGCCGGCAACCCGGCGGGTAACCTGATTCATCAAGGCCTGCAGGCGATCGCGGTCGCGCTGCAATTGTTTCAGCTCCTGCTGTTTATCCTTGAGATTGGCGTTGGCTTGGGCCAGCGCCGCCTGGCGCTGGCCATGAATCTTTTTTAGCTGGTCACGCTGGCCATCAAATTGGCTCTGCAATTGCGCCAGTTCATCAGCCTTTTGCTGGATTTGCGGCGTCAACTGGTCTATTTCCGCGATAGTGGTGCGGTAGCTGTCCAGTTTTTGCGTCTGCGCGGCCATAAAGTAGCTGTGGTACTTCATCATCCGCCCCAGGGCATCGGGCGACTCCTGGTTGAGCAGCACTTTGACTTCACTGGTCTGGCCCAGCTTGTAACTGGCGCGCACCTGCTCGGCCAGCTGTGCCTGCTGCGCCTTTTGTTGGCGCTCCAGCGAGGAGCGTTTGTTGTTCATCTCCTGCAGCTGCTGGTTTTGCTGCTGCATCTCCTGCTTGATCTTGTCGGCTTTCTTTTGCAGATCGTTGATTTGCGTCTCCGATTTTTCCACCTGCTTCTGCAAGTTGGAGCGCTCGCCCTGCACGGCCTTAAGCTCAGCCTGCAGCGCTTCTATATCCTTCTGCAGCTTATTCATATCGTCATTATTTTGCGCCATAGCGCCGAGCGAATAGCAGCAGAGGCCGGCAATTAACAGCCGAGTCAAACGATTGCGCAAAGTCATGGCAGTGAGTCGAACCATAGCAAATAGAAAAAGCCCCGGCGTCAGGCACCGGGGCGGGGGTATTAACCGAGTTTAACCAGGTTTTTGCCGGTCATTTCCGCTGGTTGGGGGATATCCATCAGCGCCAGCATGGTGGGCGCCACATCCGCCAGAGAGCCGCCGGGCACTATGCTGCCAGCGCGGTCGCTGACAAAAATAAAGGGCACAGGCAGGGTGGAGTGCTGGGTGTGCGGCTGGCCGGTGTGCTCGTCGAACATCTCTTCAACGTTGCCGTGGTCGGCGGTGATCAGGGCTTCGCCGCCCACTTTCTTCACTGCAGCCAGTACCTGGCCCACAGAGGCGTCTACCGCTTCCACTGCTTTAACCGCGGCATCAAACAGGCCTGAGTGACCAACCATGTCGCAGTTGGCGTAGTTGCAGATCACCGCGTCGTACTTGCCCGATTCAATGGCCGCCACCAGTTTTTCGGTAACTTCAGGGGCGCTCATCTCCGGCTGCAGGTCGTAGGTGGCCACTTGCGGTGAAGGCACCAGGATGCGGTCTTCGCCTGGGTAAACCACTTCGTTACCGCCGTTAAAGAAGAAAGTCACGTGGGCGTATTTTTCGGTCTCAGCAATGCGCAGCTGGGTTTTGCCCAGGCCCGCCAGGTATTCGCCAAAAGAATTCTTCAGGCTCTCGGGCGGGAAGGCGATAGGCGCTTTGATGCTGGCGGCGTACTCGGTGGTCTGCACAAAATGAGCGATTGTCGGATGAGTGTCACCGCGATCAAAACCGTCAAAGTCGGCGTCGATCAGCGCGCGGGTAATTTCGCGGGCGCGGTCGGGGCGGAAGTTCATAAAGATTACCGAGTCGCCATCGTTGATGGTGGCCACTTCTTCGTCTTCGCCGCAGATCACTGTGGGTTTTACAAATTCGTCGTTTTCGCCGCGCTCATAGGCAGCTTCCAGGGCTTCTACGGCAGTCAGTGCATCAAACTCGGCATCGCCAGTCACCATTACATCGTAAGCGGCTTTAACGCGGTCCCAGCGGTTGTCGCGGTCCAGCGCGTAGTAGCGGCCCACCACAGAGGCCACGCGGCCAGTGCCCATTTCGGTAAAAATGGCTTCGGCTTTTTGCAGCGGTGACATAGCCGAGCGCGGTGGCGTGTCGCGACCGTCGAGGAAAGCGTGCAGGTACACCTGCTTGGCGCCGCGACCCACGGCCATTTTGATCATGGCGTAGATGTGATCCTGGTGGGAGTGAACGCCACCTTCGGAGAGCAGGCCGAGGATGTGCACGGCCTTGTCGTTGGCGATGGCGCTGTCGATCGCCTGCACATACACAGGGTTGTTAAAGAAGTCGCCATCGGCAATGGCTTTGTTGATGCGAGTAAAGTTTTGGTAGATGACGCGGCCGGCGCCAATGGTCATATGGCCCACTTCCGAGTTGCCCATCTGGCCTTCGGGCAGGCCTACCGCCATGCCTGAGGTTTCAATCAGGCTTTTTGGGCGATTGGCCCAGAGGTCGTCAAATACCGGGGTGTTGGCAGCGTAGATCGCATTGTACTTGGTGGTTTCTGAATAGCCGAAGCCGTCGAGGATAAGCAAAACTACAGGTTTTTTTGCACTCATAAGGTATTCACTTCCCATTGCAGTCCAGGATTGGAGGGGGCCGGGCGCACTTCCAGGTGGAATGTCGTTGCGCACGCCTCTTGGCGTCCCCAAAGGATTTTGCGGCTCACCCGCGCCAGAGCGGCTCTTGCAGGCCGATAATGCTTTGCATTCTAACGGGTTGGCGGCCTCAACTCTACGCGGCGCTGGGCTAAATCTAACTATTGCGGCCATAAACACGCGCAAAAAGCACGCCGTCACCGGGTGCATTTCGGGGTTTCGTGTATACTCGGCAGCCCTTGTCGCTGGGGGTTCAGGCCAGGCGATAGGGTTTGTAACATTGAAATCTGCGCCAATGCCCCCATCTGTTGAGTCAGTCCGGCTGACCTGTGTGTCCGCCAATCGAATTGAGTATCAGGAAGTCTGCTGTGGAAAACTTTTTTGCGTTTATTGTTCAAGAGTGGCTGCTGGTTGCCACCCTGGTCGTGCTTGGCTATCTGTATATGTGGCGCGAGCGTGTTAAAAGTGGCGAGCTGCTCAGCCCCAGCCAGGTGAGCCAGCGCCTTAACCAGGGCAATGCCCTGCTGGTGGATCTGCGCGATAACGCCGAATACAAGGCCGGTCACATAGTGGGCGCGGTCAACCTGACTTACAACAAATTGCTGAGCGATACCAACGACCTGGCTAATCACAAAGACAAGCTGATTATCCTCGCCGACAAACTCGGTCAACATGCCGGCAGTATTGGCCGCAAACTGGGACGTGAAGGTTTTACTGTGTGCCGCCTTAACGGTGGCATCGCCGAGTGGCAGGCGCAAAATCTGCCCTTGGTTAAAGGCAACAAGTAATTAACTTTCCGCCCCCCAGAGTCGCCCTATTTAGGTGATTCGTTCTGTTAAGGTATTGTCGCCATGTCCAAGGTTGTGATGTACACCACCGCAGTTTGCCCCTACTGTGTAAACGCGAAAAAGTTGCTGGCGGAAAAAGGCGTAGTGCCTGAGGAAATCCGCATAGATACCCAGCCGCATCTGCGTCAGGAAATGATGCAAAAGAGCGGTCAGCGCACAGTGCCGCAAATCTGGATTGGCGACACCCATGTGGGCGGTTTTACCGACCTCTGGGCGCTGGATAAAGCCGGTAAGCTGGATGGCCTGCTGCAGACAGTCACCAGCTACTAATTCCCGGCTAGGCCCTAAGCGGCTTAGCCCCAACGTCTTAACCAAACGCTTTAAACCAAAGAAAAAACGAGTCGAATATGTCAGAACAAAATAACCCACAAGACGAAGCTCAAGCGGCCGCAGGCCAGGGCCCTGCTTTTGCCATTCAACGTATTTACCTTAAGGACTTGTCCTTTGAAACACCCATGGGCCCCGAAGCTTTCACCAAAGCCTTCAAGCCCGCCATTCAGCAGGACCTGAACGTACAGGCCAATCCGCTGGAAGACGGCCTGTTTGAAGTGGTGCTGTTCCTGACCGTTACCGCCAAGCTCGACAACCGCACTGTGTTCCTGGTGGAAATCAAGCAGGCTGGTCTGTTTGCTATTCAAGGTCTGGAAGGCCCAGCGGTAATGCAGTTGATCAACACTGCCTGCCCGCAAATTCTCTTCCCCTATGCGCGCGAAGCCATTGACGGCATCCTCAACCGCGGCAGCTTCCCTCCGCTGATGCTGCCCCCGATCAACTTCGACGCTGTGTTTGTGCAGGCGATTGAAGCCGCGCAACAGCAGGCCGCCGCGCAGCAGGCGCAAGCTGGCGAAAAAGCAGAAACGCTCAACTAGTTTGCAGCGGTTTAAAAAAGGCAGCCTCGGCTGCCTTTTTTATTGGTTGTAATCGCAGTCTAGACTCGCATAATGACTGGACTGCTGTTTAAGGACCTGCCCATGTTCAACCTCTCCCCCGGCCAAGCCCCCGCCGCCAGCCACCTGGCGGCCATAGATCTGGGCTCCAACAGTTTTCACATGATTGTGGCGCGCTGGGACCATGGCCAACTCACCCTGCTCGACCGGCTGCGCGAACCTGTGCGCCTGGGCTTTGGCCTGCAGGAGGATGGCAGCCTGAGCGAGGAGGCGCGGGAGCGGGCGCTGGCCTGCCTGGAGCGCTTTGGCGAGGCACTGCGCGCCTACCCTTCGCGCCAGGTGCGCATAGTCGGCACCAAAACCCTGCGCAGCATCAGCGATTCGCGTCAGTTTTTAGCTGACGCCCAGGCCCGTCTCGGTCACCCGGTGGAGATTATCTCCGGCGATGAAGAGGCGCGTTTGATTTACCTGGGCGTTGCCCACTGCATAGCGCCGGATAAAGGCAAACGCATTCTTATGGATATTGGCGGCGCCAGCACCGAGGTGATCCTCGGTGAAGGCATGAAGCCGCTGCTTAAAGAGAGCCTCAACATGGGCTGCGTGGCCATCACCCGCCGCTTTTTTGGCGAGGGCAAGGTGAGCGAAAAAGCGGTCACCAAGGCGCTGATCGCCTGTTTGCAGGAGCTGGAGCCAGTGCAGGACGGCTTTGTCGACCTGGGTTGGAGCGAGGTGCTGGGCGCTTCAGGCACAATCCGCGCGGTAGCCAAAGTCTGCGCCGCCAACGGCTGGAGCGACGGCAGCATCAGCCTCAATTCGCTGGAGAAGATTCTCCAGCTGTATATCAAACAGGGCGATCTCAACCTTAAGCTGGACGGTCTCTCGGAAGACCGCGAGCCGGTGTTTCTCGGCGGCACCATAGTGCTGGCGGCGCTGTTTGATGCGCTGGGCTTAAAAACCATGACCGCCGCCGAATGGGCGCTGCGCGAAGGCCTGCTCTACGACGTCAAAGGCCGTCTGGAAAATAAAGATATACGCCAGGCCAGTGTCGATGCCTTGGCGACCCGCTTTCACGTAAATATGGATAAGGCCGCGGCGGTGGAAAACACCGCACTCAACCTGCTCAAGCAGGTGGCTGAAGACTGGAAACTCACCGCCGAAGATGCGGGCAAGCTGCTCGGCTGGGCGGCGCGTCTCTATCAGGTGGGGCTGGATATAGCCCACAACGACTACCACAAGCACAGTGCCTATGTGGTCCAGCATGTGGATCTGGCGGGCTGCTCGCGGCTGGAGCAAACCCAGTTAGCGGCGCTGGTGCTGGCCCACAGACGCCGCTTTCCGGCCAAGCATTTCCCCATGGACAACACCGACCTGGTGCGCCTGGCGATACTCTTGCGCCTGGCGGCCATTTTTCACCGCGGGCGGATCAAAGATGGTGTGCCCGGTATCAAAATTTCCGCCCATAAAAATCAGTTGCAGCTGAACCTGCCGGGCAAGTGGCTGGACAAGCACCCGCTCACCCTCGCCGACCTGGAAACCGAACAGCGCTACCTGGAGCAGATTGGCTATAGCCTGAGCCTGGCGTAAGCGCGATTTAGCTAATGGCGGCCTATTTCACCGAGCTCTGCAGCGCCTGATCCTGCTGATGGCGCTCCAGCGCCAGCTCCAGCAGGCGCGTGATCAGCTGGCTGTAGCCCAGGCCGCTGGCGGCCCACATCTTGGGGTACATGCTGATATTGGTGAAGCCAGGCAGGGTGTTAACCTCGTTAATAATGATTTCACCCGCCTCGGTAAG